>DATNRC010000355.1:0-5140 GCA_036703705.1 Candidatus Obscuribacterales bacterium | reverse complement strand
AGCCTGTAAATTGACTTTATGATGTGGCGCGTGTTGCCCTTTCGGCTGGAGCTGAGCCATTCATGCAACGCTTGTTGCCGGTACTTATTCGACTCCTGCGTTCTCCCCATCTTCCAGAGATATTCCGCATACATCGTCTCGAGCTCGATTCGACTTCTTTCCTCTCGTTCTGATCCGGACGACCGTTCGAGTATGGGAATCATGCTCGTAAACAGGTTGTCCAAGTATCCGTCTTTGCCTTGTGCGAAAAGCTCATCACAAGTTTGTTGCCAGAAATAATCATAGCGATCGCTGTCTGTATTGCTTAAGAGGCGGATTTTGACATGAAATTGATAAAGCTCATGGGCGCGATCCGTGTCGGTTTTGGAATAGGCGACGGCCATGCGCATTAAATCAGGCAGACTCATCCACCCGCCGTCTTGATCCAGCATCGTGTAGAGATCTTGCGCCGCCACGAAATCACCGGCATTGAGGGCGGCTGCGGCAATGTCGCGCACTCTCCACAATTCATCTTGGGTCATTCTGTACCTGGCAATAGCTTGATCCGTCACCTCTCTTGCTTTCTTCCGGTCCTCTATCGAGTAGAGAAAAGCGGCATATTGGGAAAGCACTTGGCCTAGTCCTGCCTCATCATGTTTCTCCATCGATGACAACAAACGTTCGTAAAATGATTTGGCAGCAGATTTGTCGCCATAATTTGCAAGCAAGCCGGCAATTTCCAGGCAAGTTGAATTGACGCTGGGTGAGGGGCCGTAGAACCAGCCAATGAAGCGCAGACCCTTTTCCGGCGGCGCGTTCAATGAGCGTTCGCGCAAATCCAGAGCATGGGAGGCGAGCTCCTCGGCCTTGGCAAAATTTCCCTGTCTCAATTGATAACGCATGAGCAATTGACACGCCCACACCGCATTACGGTAACGGTGGGAGTTCTCAAACAGGGCAAGCGCGCGTTCTCCGTCCAAAAGCGCGCGTTTGACGTCTCCCCGCTGCCAATGAATGTCTGCGGTCATCCACAAAGCGAAGGGCAGATTGTGTGCATCTGCTTTGGCCAGCAGCTTATCTAAAGCATCGTTGTTGGCCATCTTCGGCGCTACTGAGCGCGCCAGTTTTATGTCCTGAACGGCAAGCGTGAAGGGGAGATCCCATATGGCAAGAAAGAGCAGATAAGTAGTGAAGAGAACAAGAACCAGCGGGAAGTACTTAACGACGGCGAATTTGAGGTGCTGCCGCCTCTTTCTCGATGCCACTTTGCGACCGGCTGCTGTCTGCCTGCCTTCCTTCAAAGAGTGCAAATCATGCTGCAAGGAAGACATCGACTGATACCGTTGCATCGGATCTTTGGCCAGACACGTACGCAGAACCTCCTCTAATTCAGCAAGCAAGCCCTTTTCCTTGAGGGTTTCTTTGATCAGGGACGGCGCATCATAGATGTGCGCCAGCAACGTCTTGACGGGGTTTTCACCGGCGAACGGCGGGCGTCCGCACAGTGCTTCATGCAAAACACATCCCAGCGAATATATGTCAGAACGAAAGTCGACGCGGTCGCCTTTGCACTGCTCGGGAGACATGTAAACGGGGCTGCCGAAAATTTCCGCGGTTTTCGTCAGGCTTAGCGTTTCCCTGCCTGGCGTCGGAAGTATTTTTGCAATGCCGAAGTCGACGATTTTCACGAGATCAGATCCATCTTCCGTTTTTGCAATCAGGATGTTGCTTGGCTTCAAATCTCTGTGTATGACATTGTGGTCGTGCGCATATTGCAATGCGTCGCAAGCCTGAGAAAAAATATCGAGAACTCGCAAGAAGGGCAGCGCCCCGTCTTGCCGAAAGATACCGGCAAGAGTCTCTCCCTCAATCAGGTCCATTACATAGAACGGACTGCCGTCATCACCGATGCCAAAGTCATAAACGCTTACCAGATTGGGGTGGGAAAGGCTCTGCGCAGCTTTTACCTCGTGCTCGAATCGCTTTACTGCTTCCCTATCGAATGCCAGCTCCGATCTCAAAACCTTCAAAGCAAACTGCTTGTCGAGCTCCTTGTTCCTGACTCTATATACGGTGCCCATTCCGCCCTGCCCCAGCGTGGCGAGAATCTCATAGCGATCTGAGAGATTTTTTGCGGACTCTGGAGGTGGATTGTCTTGTTTGCCTTCCCGGTTTCCTGAAGGCTCGTCGCTATTCTCTTGCCGGGCGCACATGCAGCGGCGTTCTCGAAATATCCAGCTGGTTAGGGAGTTGCCCGGCCCCTGGCGCATGGGCATGCCGCACACGCCGCAAGTAGTGTAGAGCTCGACCCCCTTTTTCTTTTCCAGGCTAGGCACTTTCCCGCCCCCTTCCTTGATGTTCGTCGGTGCGAGCGAATTTGGTCCAAAGCATGCCTTTAGCTTGTTGGGCAAGACCCAGGACAAGCGGTATCAGTATGGGTCCTGCAATAAGGGCGAGCAACATCTCTTGCTGCCAGGGGGGAAGGCGCCCTAGGCGCGCAATCAGACTGCTTGATTGACCCAGCCCATGCGCCATGAGCCATGTATCGATTGGGAAGGCGCACAACAAAAGCAGCAATATTTGCAGCGATCGGGTCGAGAAAAGAAACCACCGGTCGCCGGCCAAAGCTGTGGCGCTGTCCTTGAGGCGGAGCGAGATTTCACGTGTATAACGCCTCACATAACTGAAGGCTACGAACAAACACCAAAGCATGAAGCTTTGCCATAAGGTGACAAGCAGCATATTGGCTTGTGAGATTGTGTCGTACGGGCTCAATGCCAGGAAATAGCCGACGGCAACGGCGGCGAAAAGCACGAATGCGGCAATCTTCTGCCTGGGCGCGAGGTCTTTTTTCTTCTCCTTGCCGTATGATTGCTGGTGGGCAACCACCGGCTCTCGCCCGTGCCTCACCAATTCCAGGTCTTTTATTAGTTCCTCCATGAATTGATAACGGTTTTTTGCTTCTTTCCTCAGGCAGTGAAGCACAACTGTCTCCAGCGAAGCAGGCACGTCCAGGCGTTTGAGATGCTTTCGCATGGTTTTGGGATCGTCCTGCAGATGCTTGATGATTGTTTTCACGGGATTTTCGGCAGCAAAGGGAGCCTTGCCGGTCAGGACTTCGTACATCAGACAGCCGAGCGAGTAAATGTCACTGCGACTGTCGAGAGAGCTTCCTCTGCATTGCTCCGGGCTCATGTAGAGAAGGCTGCCGACGATCTCTTCTGTTTCGCTCAACGCCTGCGCATCATCTGTCACCACCCGAGCGATGCCGAAATCTACGACCTTAACGATTTCCGCATCGCCTGTTTTGACAACGAGAATGTTGCTGGGCTTGAGATCGAGGTGAATGATCCCTCTGCTGTGAGCGTAGGCCACTCCTTCGCAGATCTGACTGAAGAGATCGAGCGCTCGTTGGGGCTCGACGAATACTTCCGCGGCAAGAATGTCTGCCAGGCTTTGCCCATCAATGAAATCCATGACGGCATATGAGGCGCCATCAGGCGTAATACCACAGTCGTAAATGGAAACCAGGTTGCCATGGCTAAGCTCCTGAGCCGCCTTGATTTCCCGTTCGAATCTCGCTGCTCGTGCCGCATCGTGGCCTTCGTGCTTGAGAATCTTCACTGCGAACACTTTTTCGTTGCGCGTGTCTCTCACTTTGTACACGCGCGACATGCCGCCTTCGCCAATCAGGTCCAGCACCTCGAAATGCTCCGCAATTGCGGGCAACGGCCTGTCCGGCTGCGGTTTGGCGAGCGCAGATGACGGGCGTATGTTACCCTCTCCCGAGCGAGCTTTGCCCTCTTGTGTGCGTGAGTTTCTGCCTCCCGCGCGAGTGTTGGTGTTTTCTGTCCGAGCACCGTCTCCCGAGCGAGCGTTGCCTTCTTCTGCGCGTGAGTTTCTGCCTCCCGCGCGAGTTTGTGCAGTGCTGCCGCTATCAGCGCACGCGCATGAATGCGAGCGAAAGAGCCAGGACGTCACAGCATTGCCGCGCGCTTGCTTCGACTTGCCGCAAATCGAGCAGACTTCTTTCAACTTTATCTGCGTTGCCAACGCGTGCTTTTCTTCTCGCTCTGCCGACATCTGGTTTCGTAGTGGAGTAACGCTATGGACGTCCTCATATTGATATCGTCCATAGCTAATATTCCCCGGACAGAAATAAGCAATTGCCTTTCATTTTTGTTATGAGAGGTATGTTCGCATCGGTGTGTCGGCCGCATCGCAACCGTACCGCTGTGCATTTTGAACTTATAAGTTTAAACACGAGATGCAGCTGAATTCCGCAAAAGTCCCAAGCTCATGGCATTTCGGAGTGACAGCGCAAATTCGACCTTTAAACTCATAAGTTTAAAACGCAAAGGCGATGATTGAGGCGAGCCAAAAGGCGATGATTGAGGCGAGCCAAAAGGCATGCTGAGGGTGGGCAAATGCGCACATGTTTCTATCAAGCGAATGCCGATGCAGACTGCCCGGAATCAGCGGTACCAGTCGAGCTCTTCTTTCAATTCCTGCATCGACTGCTGCCTGTCTTCCGGGAATTTCTTCAAGCATTTGCGGATGATCAGTTGAAGCCCTTGCGGGATGACAGCTTCCGGACAAACCGATGCGAAATCAGCGGGCTCTGTCGTAACGTGCCTTTGCATCGTGTCGACTTCTGTGGAGCCCCAGATTGGAAAGCCGCCCGTAAGCGTGTAAAACATCAGGACGCCCATGGCGTAGATGTCGGTTCGGGCGTCCATCTTTTGGCCCATGATCTGCTCCGGGCTCATGTAGGCAGGGGTTCCGAGCACCTGACCCTCCATGGTCAGCTTCTTCAAATTCTGACGTCCCTCGTCGAGCCGCTTTGCCAGCCCGAAGTCGATCATCTTGACGAAATCTTTGTTGCCGTCCACATTGATGAGGACGACGTTGTCCGGCTTCAAGTCGCGATGGAGAATATCCCTGCTGTGCGCATGCGCCAGCGCGCTTGCTATTTGAATGAAGATCGGCACTGCTCTTTCACTGGAGACGCGCTTCTCGTTGACGATCACGTCACGCAAATTCGTCCCTTGCAAGTAGTCCATCACAAGGAATGGAAAGCCCTGATCGGACAGTCCGAAGTCAATCACCATGACTATGTTCGGATGGTTGAGAGCGCTGAGCGCCTGCGCTTCTCTCTGGA
>DATNRC010000354.1:0-5770 GCA_036703705.1 Candidatus Obscuribacterales bacterium | reverse complement strand
TCTGATGCGGCGCCCATCAGCCCCCTATGCCTGCGCGTCGAAGAGGTGTGCGATTTTCCTGGGGCGTGCCTATAAACCAGCCGAGAACGGCGGTGGTAAGGATGGCGGCACCTGAAAGCGTGCCAAAGGCCTGACCGGCCTTGAAACCACCGGCTGGACGTTTGGCGCCCAGACGCTCGATTACTTGTTTGTGAGTGGCGGGATCATGGAGTTTGCTTTCCAGCTCCCTTATAGCAGCCAGCTCTTTCTTGCCTTCCTCTGTGATGCGTTTTTCTTCGGCATCCTTTTCCAGCTCCTGCCGCCTTCGGGAAAGACCTTCAATTTCGTCCTTCGTCAGGAGCTCGCGCCAGGTTTTCTCGTCACCGATGAGCGGTTTGCCGACAATTTCCGCGCGCCGCACTATCGTGCCGTCTGGATTGGGCTGGTAATCCACTCCGCCGATTCTGTCCAGAGTGGGAGCCGGCCCGCGCCCGGGCTTTTTGTAAGCTGGTTTGCGCTCCGGCGCCGGCTTTCCGTCGGCAAGCGGTGTTCCTTCGCGACCCGGCGCTTCGCCTTCACCAGCGGGTGATGCTCCCAGCTCGCGAGTGGGCAGTACTTTACGAATGCTGGCAGTCGGCGTGGTCTCCGCATGGCCGAAGCGTTGCTTCATTTCCGAGAGCGCCTCCTCATAACTCAATCCCTTGGCCATTCGCCATGCTGCCACTATTGCCGGTGCGCGATCGCGGCAATTTTCGCAATGGACGAAAACTTTGTTGCCGAGCTTGTTCTGCTCCTCGATAAGCTTCAATACTGCGTCAATTTGCTCGTTGGTGAGATTGTGCGTGCTGAGAGGAATATGCCTGTATTCGACGCCGTTCTCCCTGCACCATGCCTCTTCCTTAGGAGTCGGCTGGCCGCGCAGATTGATGATCGTCTTGACTCCGCGTTCTTTGAGGGCCTTCAATGCCTCGATGTTTGTGTCTTTGCCTTGCATCGGGCGACCGCCAACTATGAAAAGGTCGGTAACTTGAGTCAAGTTGCGGATGCCCTCTATCTTAGGCAGGGGCACAAGAGGATGCTCGAGGGCAAATGCCTTGTCGGCAACAACCTTTTCTATGGCTTTGTTGAGAGTCGCCAAATCAGCCGCAGACGCGTCTTTGTCCAATACGGAGGCACGGCTCAGCAAGAGCTGCCTGTATACCTCGGCCCGTGCTTCGTTGAGCCTGGCCGGATCGAGAAGCTTGGGGTCGATTCTGATTTCCACTTCATTGTGATTTTTTGGTGACGTGTCGTCGGTGGCTTTTACTACTATTTTTCTGCCGTCCAGGTCCATGCTTTCGGCGAAAGCTTTGTTATTGGCCAGGAGTCGCTCCACGCTTTCGCCAAGTACAAAGCGGACATCGTCTGCTGTCTTAATCTCATCGCGAAACTCATTGAATATTGCTTCCGTGCTTTGTCTGTATTCTTCGAGAATCTTCGCATCCGCGTGTCTCAGCAATTCCCTCACTTGCGCCTGTCGTTGAGGCAGGCCGCTCATGCCCTCGCCGGCTTTCGCTGCTTCTTCTTCCAGCGAACGAGCGCGACTTTCGTTGTAGGCTTTCGGTAAGCCGACATAATCCGCCAGCCGGCTTATGTTGTCGGCGGTGGTGTTGGAGCGCATGTGCGGGAAAAGGAGCGAAGACACGACTTTCGGCAGCTCGACGCCGCCGAAACTTATCTTCTCTTTCGCCCGGCTGCCGCGCGCCGTCCATTCGCGATCGCCCAGAAGCTCGCGGAGGACGAATTCCTCTCGGTTCACTCCTTCCGGCACTTGCGCTCCGCTGAGCAGCCTCTGCAGCGCGCCTTCGCCAATCATCGCTTTTGCCCGTTGGTAGGCGTTCTGATATTTGGCGGCAGTCAGGACTTCAACTCCCTTTTCTTTGCCAACCCGCTCCGTGACCTCAAATCCCTCTATGCACGATGCCAGCGTGGCTGTGACCACGCGCGCTTTTCCTCCCGATGATTTGACGAGCTCCTCCATCTTCGCCATTCTCTTCAGGGCCTGCTCGCCACTGTATATGGCATCATCAAGCGCGACGAAAGTGACACCCTCCGCCTTCATCTTGCGCGCCTCTTCCATCGTAATGAACTGGCGGTTGAACTCCTCGGCCGTCATGCCGTTGGCTGTGCGGAAGATGTCCGAAACCAGGTGATTGCTGTCCGCTTTATCGCCTTCGATGATGAAGAACACTTTCTTAGGATCGGGATGCGGCTGTCCGGCTGGCTCGTAGATTTGCCTCCTCAGCTCCCGCGCTTGATCCATCATCTTTTTGTGCGAGATGTATTCCATGGATTTGTCCATGACATAAGCGGATAGCTGCGCAGAAGATCCCTTTTGCTTCTCGCGGTCGAGGAAATACATCAATGTCTTTGCTTCCGTTCGCGCCAGATGATGGTCGCGAGATTTTTCCACAGCCGAATGCAATTCGCTGAATTCTCGGTCGCTCAACGGCGTGCCGGCCGGCTTCAAGTCGGCGTATTTAGAAGGCTCGCGCCCGGCGGCTTTCGCTTCCGCCACCATGGCCGCCAGCTTTTTCCGGGCGTTTTGCGCACCCTCGGGTCCCGATTCCAGCGCCGCCAGATCATAGAAGTTGACGCCGTTTTGGAATGCCAGCACGGAGGCTGTTTTATGCACCGATGGCGATGCTTCTAACTCGGCGCGCAAACCCTCAGGTGCGCGGGAGATGTGATCGAGGAGCACGACTTTGCCTTCCGGCACCTTGTCGCCTGCTTTCAATACTTTGAGATCGACGCCCAGGCCTGTTTGCTTGCGCAGCTCATAGGCCAGCGCCATGGCGTTAGTGGATCCCTCAAAGCAAACCACAGTCACGCGTTCTGTCAGCCTGCCTCGCGATTCAGACGTTATGACTTGATTGACGAAACCTTTATCCCTCAGCTCCTGGGCCAGATCTTTCAATTGTTTTTGCAAGCCGGCTTCAGAAAGATGCTGCGCGCGCTCTTGCAACAGCTCGAGGGCAAGAGCGCGATCTTTATCCGAGAGATCGGCCACAAGCTTGTCTATGGTGGCTCGGGAAAGCGGCTCGCCGGAAAGCTTCGCCGCGATCTCAGCGGCGTACTCAGCCGTTGTCTTCAGTCCCGACTCCGGATTGGGGCTTGCTGCCAGCTCGCCGCGCAGCTTGTCTTTGAGCCATGGAAGCTCCTCTCTAGGAACAAGATCGACAAGGCTCGGATCCATGCGCGAAAGGATGGTGTCAAAGCTCTTATCATGAATGCCCTGGCGATTTTCTTTGCTCACCTCTTTGAGCAGGCCGAGGAGCATTGACGCTTGCTCTTCCTTGGGCAGGGTCTGAACACGCCCTTCTTTCAACGAACTGATAAGCTTGCTCAAGTGATCGTTTTTCAGCTGCGCCAGGTCATTTTGATTTAAAGTGCGCAGAATATTGAAGTGATGGTCCGTCTTGAGCGAGGTGAGATCTCGCGGCAAGCTGGAGGCAACGTCAATCCACTGGCTTATGAACTCGCTGCGTGATTCGCCGGGGACGCCCTGGGCAAAGCGACGTTCGGCTTCGGCGACCAGGCTGCGCGTCAGCCTTTCTTTTTCTGCCGGATCCAATGTGTCCAGACGTTTCTTTGTCGCCGACTTCATGACGTCGATAAAACGCGTGTTGTCTAGTTCTTTTAGCCCATCCGCCCCGAGCTTGAGGGCCGTCTGCCAGGCGAGATCAGGATGGCCCATGATGGCGTCGGCAAGTGCCGGTCCCAGCCGGTCATCATTGAGAGTGCGTTGTATTTGATCCCAGCTTCTCTGCTCCAGGCGCGCCAGGTCCTGCGCCTTGCCCGTGGTATTGCTTACCTGGTCTCGGGCGGCGGCAACGCGCTTCGCCGCCAGATCGAGCAAATCGATCCTTACCGCATCTGAATCTCTCGGATTGGTCAGTGTCGGCGGAGCGATTTTCTCGCCGCGACTTCCCATCAAGCGCGTGTATTTTTCTTGCAGGTCGGCAACCTGTATGCATTGCGCCAGCGAGAGCGACGGCTGCCGTTCGTTGACACGCGCAACGCCCTCCTGCAAAGCAAGAGCTGCTTTCACGTTTTCCGTATTGTGCTCTTGACGCTTCTGCCTGAGGACGAGAGAGGCGAAAAGCGCGTCGTAGGTGCTGACCGGCTGGGCATTGCTAAGCCGTCTGGAAGCTTGCTCGATGCTTCGCGCCAGATCAATATCCTCGCTTGTCAGCTGAAAGTCGCCAAGCTTATTGCGCAGGTCGACAACAGCCAATCCTTCGCGGACGCTCAGACCAAACTCTGCTTCCAGCTTGCTTGCTGAGGCGAGCCGTTCTTGAGCTTTCTTGAGATCTTCTTCTGAGTGCGGATTCTTCTCATCCAATGTGAGCGTAAGCGCAAGCTGTGCCTCGTAAGCTGCATCCGCGCCTTGAGGCTTGCTTATTTTGCCCTCTTTGAGTGCTTGCTCGACGGCGCGTGTCTTGTCATAAAGCACATCCGGCGGAATTTCGCGTACCCTGGCATCGGCAATTACCTGACCGTAGCGCTCAACAGCCCTGGCGTCGGCTCGCGCGGAGAGGAGGTGCTCGACTGCCCTGGCATCGAGATTCTTTTGCCAAAGCGCTCTTATGTATGCCTCTCTGGCCGGCGATTGAATGATGCCTGTCAAGGCTCGATTGGAGATTGTTTCGCTTGTGAGAGCCTTATAGAGAGTTTGTATCGACTTCTCGGAAAGCTTATGATCGAGCAATGATTTGACTGCCACCGCATCTAGCGCCGGCTTTTGCCGTGATGTGTCTTCGATCAATACTTCTTTTATCCGTTTTTGAGTGGCGAGGTCGGACTTCAGCACTGCGCGGGCGCTGTCGGCGTCCAGAGAGCCCATTTGCACCCGTTTCACCACCGCTCCTGCCACATCGTGCAGCAGCTGCGCATCTGTAAATTGTTTCAGCACATCTTTGTCGACAACGCCCAGCTTGAGCAGGTCATCAAAATGCTTCTTGTATGTCTCCGTAAATTTCGATATCTTCTCCGCGTCGGCACGGGATATGACACCATCGCGCACGGCTGCGGCATATGCCCTTTGCGTGGCGCCATCCATTTTGCTGATAAGTTCTACATGACCCGGCAGTTCTTCTCTGGGTGCTCGCGCGATTAATTGAGCGGCTTCTTTCGTGCACGAGCCTTCTTTGACGGTCTTGAGCGCATTGAGGCGTGCCCGATCGTCGAGAAATTTGTCGATGTCCGCCTTGTCGAGCGAAAGCAGTGCCTGCACCTGATCGTTCGTAAACTCATATTTTGTTGATGTAGGTGTTTCTTTCTTGTCGACGATGTACCTCATGACCATCGAGCGTGTGTCGCTGTCGAGCGCCATCAGCGACTTGACGTTGTCCGTTGCCAGGCGCTGCTTGCTGATGCGATCGAACATCTCATTCAGCTCTTGCGGCGAGATGCTTTTCGCGTCCAACAGCTGTTTTGCTTCAGCATTCGTTTTCAGGCCCATGATCTGGCGCAGGACGACGAGATTGGCGGCTTCGGTGTAATTAGCCGTCTTCATCTCTTCCTTCGTGCGCAAGACCTCCAGTGCGCCAAGCGTGGTGACCTTCGCACCGAGCTCGGCTTTCACCGCCGCTGCTTTGTTGAACAGATCGGCGGCAGTGGCAACGTGCAAGGGATTGTTTACGTCAAGCTTGCGTGCGAGCATGACGGTGGCGATTTCCCTCACCTGCTGATCGGTCAGCCCGCTGTTCGTTCCAAGGGCGGTCCTTACTTTTGCTTCGAACTCAGGAGA
>DATNRC010000353.1:0-19159 GCA_036703705.1 Candidatus Obscuribacterales bacterium | reverse complement strand
ACTGCAGACGGCCATTCGCAAACTGGAGCAAAGCGGCGTAGCGCCGAACGTTATTGAAAAGCTGACGGACCATGCGTTTAAACTCGAGCGCGCTGCCGGTGAGACTCGCATCGCAAGCTCCATCGAAAGCGCCGTTACGGGCGTCAAAGGCTCTCTCGATGACATCGCGCGCGCAACCGATGACCTCGGCAAGCAATTCGCTAAGGGCAGTGACGAAGCTGTTGCTATTCAGCAGTTCCGCAAAGCGGCGGACGATTTTGCCCAAGGCGTGGGCTCGGAAGAGAAACTGGCCGAGGCTCTTACAGGACTGAGGAGATTTGAGTCCATTCCGCCTGCCACCGTTGAGCAGTTGGCTCAAAAAGCGGTGACACTTTCTGACGACATGGCGAAGCTCAAGGTCTTCACGCACGTCGATCAGGCCATGGCTCCCGTTAGGCAGGCGGCCAATGTGCTCGATGACGTCCTCAAGGCGGGCACGGCTCCTGCCGACGACATCGCCAGAGCAAGAGAAGTGGTGCGCGACTTCGCGTCAGGCAAGGCAACGGTCAAAGAGCTTGACGAAGCCCTTGCCAAGGTGGGCGGCGGCGGAACGGTGGAAAGCGCGCGCAATACGCTTGTCAGCACGGTCAAGGAAGCCGGTCCGGCAATCAAGATCGAGCAAGGCTTAACGGCAACCCGGCAAACGCTGGATGATGCAGCGAATATTACTGATGATATAGCGCGCCGTTATGCGCCGGGCACGACACAGCATAAGGCTGTTCAGGAAGTGCAGGCAGCCTTTGAGAGCGCCGCCAAAGGCACAATGACCAGCGATGAGCTGGCGCAAGTGGTGGCCAAACACGCTCGCACTCTCGATAATGTGAAGCCGGGCGCTGCCGAGGCATTGACTCAGAACGCCTACAAACTCGCCGATAATGTGGCCGACACCTCGCGCTTGATGGCCATCAGAAGTGGTGCCGATGATATCGCCAGGCTTTCCGACGATCTCGTCAAGGGTGTTCCACAAGGCGCACAGAGGACGGCAGTGCAGTCCCTCAAGGAAACTGCCGAGCAATTCGCAAAAGGCAATAAGTCGATTGATGACGTCAAGGCTGCGCTTGATGATGTCAGAAAATCCGGCGTGACAGGAGAGAAATTCCAAGAGATCGCGCAAAAGGTTGGCGTCACCGATCGGCTCGTGGTTGTCGAAAACGGTGTGCAAACAGCAAGGCAACTGACAAGAGAGCTGAAGACTCATCTCGACGATCTGGAAGTCGTCGCCCGTGGCGATCAGGCGGCGATGAACGCTCTCAGAGACGTTCGCCAGTCGCTGAGAAGGGCGGAACAAACCGGCGTCACGGATGATCTCGTAAATGCCATCCAACGCAACGAGCAAACTCTTAAAGCGCTCGACAAGAAGGTTGCAACCAGCTATGACAATCTCGCTCAAAGCGCCAGATCCCTGACGGACGATCTGGGCAATCTGGCCAGGAAAGATGTTGCTGTCTCCAGATTCAACCGTCATCTCGATGATCTGGAAAAGGCCGCCGGCGCCGATCAAGCTGCTCTCAAGGCGGTGAAGGAAGTGCGCGACGCGCTGACTCGCGCTGAAAAATCCGGAGCAACCGATGATCTGGTCAGAACAATCGAGCGCAACCAGACGGCATTAAAAGGACTCGATGCGAAGGTTGCCACCAACTTCGACAATTTTGCGCAGAACATCAAAGTACTTTCAGATGATCTGGGAAGAGCCGCAACTAAGAATGAGGCAGTGGACAGATTCAGCCGCAATCTCGACGAGCTGGAAAGGGCCGCTGTCGGGAATCCTGCCGCGACAACAGCACTCAAGGAAGTTCGTGAGGCCCTTAAGAGAGCAGAGCAAACTGGTGCCGCCGACGACCTCGCGCAAACAATCCAGCGCAATCAAGGCGCCCTCAAGCAGTTGGACACCAAGGCCGCCGGCAGCTTCGACAATCTGACGCAGAGCGCAAGAAATCTTTCTGACGATTTCGGAAGAATCGCCAGGAAGGAAGAAGCTGTTGCTAATTTCAGCCGTAACCTCGACGAGCTCGAGAAGGCGGCGGTTGGCAATACGCAAGCTGCCACAGCCATCAAGGAAGTACGCGAAGCGCTCAAGCGGGCTGAGCAGACCGGTGTGACAGACGATGTCGTTCGGGCCATCGAGCGCAATCAACCGGCTCTCAAGCAGCTCGATGAGAAAGTTGCCGGCAGCTTCGACAATCTCACGCAAAGCGCCAAGTCTCTCTCGGACGACCTGGGCAGAGTGGCCACCCGCGAGCAGGCGGTGGCGAGATTCAGCCGCAATCTTGATGAGCTGGAGAAAGCGGCTGTGGGCAATCCTGCCGCTACAACAGCGGTCAAGGAAGTGCGCGAGGCTCTGAAGAGAGTTGAGCAAACTGGCGTCACTGACGATCTGGCGCAAACAATTCAGCGCAATCAAGCCGCTCTCAAGCAGCTGGATGCGAAGGTCGCCGGCAGCTTTGATGATCTCACGCGCAGCACCAGGACTCTCAGCGACGATCTCGGCAGGATCGCCAGGAAATATGAGGCGATTGCCAGAGTCAGCCGCAATCTCGACGATCTTGAAAAGGCCGCGGCAGGCGATCAAGCTGCTACGGCAGCAGTCAAAGAAGTGCGCGAAGCCCTCAAGCGCGCCGAGCAAACAGGTGTCACAGATGATCTAGCGCAAACTCTCCAGCGCAACCAGACAGTATTGAGAGAGCTGGACAAGAAGTTAGCTTCGAGCTACGACAGCATGGTGTCCAGCGCCAAGTCTCTCGGCGACGATCTGACCAAGGCCACGAAGGGACAGTCGCTTGCCCGATTCAATCACCATCTAGACGATCTGGAAAGGCTGGCGCGTAATGACGCCAATGCGACAAGCGCGGTAAGGGAAATTCGCGAAGCTGTTCGCAGAGCGGAGCAAGCCGGCACCGGTGTCTCGGACGATCTCATCAAGACGGTACAGAAGCACGAGCAGGTGCTGAAGAATCTCGAGTCTCGAGTTCCGAAGTATGAGACCGTATTGACTAATGCCACTAAATATGGTGACGAGCTTGCCAATGTGCGCAAGGTTTCCGCAGTCGATAACAGCGTCAATGCTGCCCGAAGCACGGTTGACGATCTCATCCGCAGCGCCAAAGATCCGGCAAGGGCTACCGAATTCACTTCGGCGGCAGGAAGGCAGAAGCTTGTCGACGATCTGCGCAACATTGCCAACAAGATGGATGATGCCAGCGAAGGTGCTGCCAAGACTCGCATCAGGCAGCTCGCTGATGATATCGAGAAGCGTCCGGGAACGGTCAATCACGTCGAAGAGCGCCTGAAAGCAATCAGGCAGTTGAGCGATGATGTTGCTGGAGGAACAGCGTCGCAACAGCATCTGCGCAATTTCGTCAATGCTTCCAGGACTCACCTCGATGATCTGAAGCCTGGCGCAGCGAAGACGGTGGAGACCCGCATTGCCGATGTGGCCGACGCTCGCAAGCTTGTCGTTGTGGAGAACACAAGCAAGCAAGCGCAGACTATCGTCCATCAATTCGGCGACGACGTGAAGCATCTCACCACCACCAACGCAGCCATTCGCGCTGCCGTCAATGAAGTTGATGATGTCGCCAAACGGTACGTCCGCGGCGAGGCGACAACAAAGGAATTCAGCGAGGCGGTCGACAGATTTGCCAAGATTCGCCAGACTGAAGATGCCGCTTCGGCTCAATTGCTTGGTCTTGAGCAGCGCGCACGGCAAGTGCAAAAGGCGTTCGACGATCTGCATGTTGCCCGCGCCGATGTGTTCGAAAGTCAGTTCAACAAGCTGACAGCGAATCTCAACCGCGGCGCCAATGCATCCACAAAGGAAGCGCTCGAAAGCCTCAGCCGCATGTCCGCCGTTGCCACACCTGAAGTGCGCACATTGATTAACAAGCTGCGCGACAACATTCTCGACCAGCAAGCAATGTATACGGTCATCAACCAGGGCTTCAGCGGTGACAAGACGCTTTCCCGGGCCCTTGCCGGTGATGCGACAGCTGCCCAATCCCTCGTCGCCCGCACCGCAGACGGTGCCATCAACACGAGACCGGTGATGGGCATCGTCACCGACAGAACACAGCTTTATGATGCCATCGAGCGCATTGCACGACGTCACGAAGAAATTGCGGCAAGCAAGTACGGCTCCGGAAGCGTCGCAGGACTGACCACTGATCCTGTCGCCCTTATCGCCGACAACTCTTTGAAGATCGAAGCAGCGCGCAGGCAACTTATAAGCGACATCGCCTGGGGCGCTGCCGGTGTCGGCTTGACCTATCGCACAGCAGATGTTCTGAAAGACAAGGCGGAAGATGCCGTCAGAAGAGAGAAGCTGGCGCCGATAGTCATAGCCGAGCTGATGGACCGGGAAGTCAAAGCGCAGAATGACACCGAGCGCAGGCAGATCCGCGAGCGCCTGAGCGCCGTTGTTGCCGAAGCCATCGCAGGCAAGAGCGACGGTGAAATTGCTGAGTTGCGAACGAAGGTCGAAGAGATAATCAACCGCAGGGCGCAAGAGGACACGAACACGCAAGCTGTGTGGAGGCGGAGACAGGAAGAGGCTGCGCTCTCTCCCGCATTGCAAGACGCGGCTTCCCGCGCTCGCCAGCGTGCGATGGCAACTCCCGGCATTTATCAGAGCTTCGAGCCCTCGATTGACGAAATCAAGGCCGAGAAGCGTCACTACAATCAGAACAATTATGGCAATCCGATGGGCTGGCTGAGAGGTGTTCCGGATCCTGTAGTGGTCGAATCCGTGCAGCCGGTTTTCCCCGTGCAACAATTCCGGCGCGCAGGCAATACGCAAATTCCCGAGCAGTCCGATAAGGGCAAGCCGGGCACAACCGGGTTTGACTTCGGCAAGATTAGAAACATGACCGACAACTACAGCCCGCAAGGATTGCGTTCCAATCCCTTCGGCAACCCCCTGGCTGCGCAGGCTTCAGCATTGGGCTGGTATGGCACGGTCAAACCGTGGCAGAGCTCCATGGTGAGCGGCTCCGCTCCCGTGCGCCGCCACGTCATCTCGTCAGAAAATGCCGGACGCAATTTGTACGGACGCTTCGAGGACATTGAAGAGCCCGACGAAAAGGACAAGCCGGGCGTTGCTCCCGGTGGAGCCGTAACTGCCAGTCAAAATGATCCGACTCAGACGCAAACTGTCGCTGCGCAACTCATGCAAGCCGCAACATCAACAACCGGCGCCAATACTCAAGATGAAGAGAGTGTGTAGGCGGAGCTCCAATCAAGGGCACTTGCCGACTGCGAAATCCTGACCGAGGTCAAGGAGAGTCGAAGTGGGAACACAGACCCCGAATTGATGGACTTTCTCCGGTCGCTCTGATCCACTGGAACAAACAATTATGTTGTCTTCAATTAACTGCGAAGGAGGTGATTAGTGCTCTAGCGCGCCCAAGACCACATTAACGACTACACCACATAAGCATTACCTTTAGGGTAATGCTCCCGTCGGTAGCGGCTTGCGTGCTCAAGCGGCGTTGAAACGGCGGGATCGCTCGCTATAATGATCAGAGAGGTGAACATATATGGCGCAGCGCAAATCGGAAGAGCAAAGTTCTCTCGAACAAGTCCTAGAACTAGTCGATCAACTCTCATCGGATGAACGCGAGCAATTGTCCCAAAGGCTCGATGGTAAGTCCTGGGGCGACCGTTGGCGACGGCTTGAGCAAGAGATCGAACAGCACCGCGTCGCTACAGGGCTCCCACCAATGAGCGAAGAGGAAACATGCGCGGAGTTCCAGCAGCACCGTCGCGAACAGAAGGACAAAGGTGCTAAAGGTAGTAATTGACGCCAACATGTGGGTTAGCTCATTGTGGAGCGATGGCAAGCCGCGCAAAATCCGAGAAAGATTGGGTCCGCTTCCGCGCTGCTGCGTCCACTGAGTGATTTCACCGGCAGCGTTGTTATTCAAAAGTTATGTCCGAATTCGAGATCACGTTGTTGGTGATTGACGAGACTCTGCCAGCACCCGTGATGGGAGTAGCGGTCGCTGAGGCGATGTAGGCGACATAGGAGTAGGTTATGGTGCCCCAGCCGTTCTGGACTGTGGAGATGCGCTTGTAGTCAGGGCTGTAGGTAAATGACACGCTTGATGTCGGGTTGACGGCGTTTGTGTAGCTGATGCCGGAGAGCGTGTCATCAAGATTGTTGCCTCCCTGTCCCAGAAATAGGTTGCGCGCGTGAATCCGATCCAGCTCTCATGGACGGTGAAAGTGCCATCGGGAAAGACGATGCGCAAGCCGCGCGGCTGCGGAACGCTGAAGGGCGGCGTGTACAAATGAAACGCTGTGCTGCCGTAGGGAGTTGTCATCAGAGTGATGAAGGAGTTGCTTTCGTCGTAGGCGAATTTGGATGTGAGCCCAATGACGTCGGTGATGGAGACAAGGTTAGTGAGCGAGGAATCGTAAGAGAGACTTGCCGAGCGCAAGAAGAGCTTGGCGTTCATCAAGACGAGTTCCGCGACAGCACGATCTGCAACTGCCTTTTGCGCCTGACCGGTTTCGTGCCTGGAACGCTCCCAGGCGTCTTTGAAAAGTGTCAGCGCTGCGCTGAAGACCCGACCTTCGGCAACAGCGGTGTGATGTCGGTCAGACACATTGTCGCTGGCCGTGCCATTGCCCAGGTCGAACAGCATCGCTCCTGATGTGAGGGACGTTGGCTTGGTCACCAGAAATATGGTGGCGCCCGAGGTAAAATTCGCCAACCCTCCCGGCAACTGAAGGAAGTCGGAGCTTCCATCGAAGGAAACAACAGGAGCGCCATTGATCGTATTTGCGATGAGCGTGGGTTTGTTCGCGCTGTTTGATTGCGAGGCGTGATTGCCGGCACCGGATACATCAGTCCATTGCGTGACGTCCGATCCGCTCGTCACTACATTGTTGTCCGCCTTGAACCAGGCGATAAGACCGCTTCTGGGAATGCTTGCTGTTCTTGGATTTATCTCCAGGAAGGCGCTGGCGACGGGGCTTGGATTAAAGGCGAAATTAGTGATTATCTTTCACACAAGGGAAAATCGATACGACTGACTGATCGTGAATACAGGAAGCTGCAGAGACTGAAAGCGTGCATTGACAAGTTAAAACGGGAGTTGGGGCGGCAACCTGCGGCGGAAGAAATCGCATTTGATATGGCCGTATCAATCCAGGTAGCGAGTGAGGCAATAGCTCTTCTGCAAAATCTTACTTTTGAGAGTTTTGATGCACAGACCGGCGACGAACAGGAAGAGCCAGTTGAAAGTTCAATTCCGGCCAGTTCAGAAGACCAACCGGAGCTAATCGCGGAGGCTATTGAGAGCGTTGAATTCCTCAAGAAGATGATGAATGTGTTGAAAGAACGCGATCAGCAAATTCTTGACCTGCATTTTGGACTCAGTCAAGGAAAGGAATGGACGCTGGAAGAGATTGGAGTGCTTCTCGGCATCTGTAAACAGCGTGTCAGCCAGATTAAAGCGTCTGCATTGCGCAAACTCAAAACAGACTTTGGAGATGCAATCGAAGATTATCTGGATTAAGCCAGGCGAAAAGAGGGTGCTTGTCCCGAGACTGCCCAGCGCGACTTACGCGAAATTCTGCATGACGAGGACGGTGTTGTGGCCGCCGAAGCCGAGGGCTTCGACAATGGCGTTTCTTACCTTCGCTTCGCGCATCTGATTGGGCACGTAGTCGAGATCGCATTTCGGATCCGGATTTTCGTAATTGATTGTCGGGTGGATCTTTTGCTGGAAGCATGTAAGCGCAGTAGCGGCGGCGCCGATTGCGCCTGCGCCTCCAAGGAGGTGTCCGACCATGGACTTGGTGCTGGAGATGGCTAATTTGTAGGCGTGCTCTTTGTAGACATTCTTGATGGCGAGCGTCTCCCTCTCATCATTGAGCGGGGTCGACGTGCCATGAGCATTGATGTAATCGACCTCCGTGGGATCGATTTGCGCGTCATTGAGCGCTTCTCTGATTGCTCGTGCTGCTCCTTCTCCGTTTTCGTCGGGCGCCACGATGTGCGTGGCATCGCATGAGGCGCCACCACCTATGATTTCAGCATAAATCGGCGCATTGCGATGGAGCGCATGACCGAGCTCTTCAAGAATGAGAATGACAGCGCCTTCGCCCATGACAAAGCCGTCTCGATCGCTCGTGAACGGGCGGCTGGCTTTTTCCGGGGAGTCATTGCGCTTGGACAGGGCCATCATATTGCTGAATGAGGCGACGCTGAAAGCATTCAAACAAGCTTCCGCACCGCCTGAAATCATCACATCAGCTCGATTGTTCTTGATGTACATAAATGCATCAAGAAGCGAATCAAGACCGCTTGCACAAGCTGTGGCATCGCTCTTGGCGCGGCCTTTGGCACCAAATTCGATGGCAATTTGACCGGACGGAGCATTGGGCATCAAACGAATAATGGAACGCAAGCCGATTTTTTTCGGACCGCCTTCCATGAGCTTGATGTGGTCCGCGGTGGTTGTGATCAGACCGCCTACGCCCGTGCCGATGAAAGTGGCGACGCGCTCGGGGTTCGTCTTGCGAATTTCCAATTTTGCGTCTTCCAGAGCGAGCTTGGCTGCCGCCATTGAGAAGAGAGTTACTCTGTCCATTTCCTTGAGCATGGATCCGACTTTGCGCCGGTCAGGATAGAAGTCCATGATATTGAAGCCTTTGACTTCGGCGGCGATTTTGACTTCAAGGCCAATCTCATCCGGGTCAAAATGCGAAATGCGCGTTACCCCGCTTTTGCCTTCCAAAAGCGCCTTCCAAAGGTCTTCACGACCGATGCCGATGGGGGTAATGGCTCCAATTCCAGTTACGACGACTCTTCGATTTTCCATATTCAATTCTCAAGCTCATGCAGGCAGTGTAGTTTGTGTAAGCACCAAAGCCGTCACCTGCCCGGCGGCGCCCCGCGGAGACAAAGCCATTCTAACCTGAGTTTTATTACATGACCTCGTTCAAATGCCGGAAGGTGATAATAATTTAGCTTGTGCCGGGCCTCGAAACATACAGTTGATATGCTTTTGCGGGCATTTTCCTCCCTCTTGTGCAATTTCCATTCGATTACAGGCGCCTTTACAATGGACCGCCAATTCGAGGATTTGGCCGTTCATTTGGCGTTGGGCGATGGCTCGTCCGTTTTGATTGTTTTCTCTTCGCCGGCTTTGAACTGCATGTAGAGGCGCACCTGGAGCGCCGTAATACACATCACCAGCGTCATACAGAGGCAACCGATAAAAGTAAGCAATGCGGCGGCGGCAACGTTTTGCTTCCAGCTCCCGCCAGCAACTGCGTTTTCCTCTGCCATTGCCACGTCGAGGAGTTGAATGATGATTGGATCGGCGAAATAAAAGAAGAGGCAAAGGAAAACGGGTACAGCCAGATAACGCACAACTTGCCAGAATCTGCCTGATGTGAGTCGAGAGCTTTCGTCGAATCCAGCGATGGGATTGCGGTGCTCGAGACAGACAACGGCGAAGGCGAGGCAGCCGCGAACGGCGAGAATTAAACCCGGAATGAGCAAAAGGATGCTGCCCAGGGTGACGACGACCCAGTACAAGTATGAGGTGACAAGAGCGATGGGAGCCCTGGCCAGGACTTCTGTCTGCGGCTTGGGCTCTTGCTTTTGCAAATAGTCGCGATATCCGTTTGCGACAATGCACATCACGGTCGCAGTGCAAATAGAAAAGGCCAGGTTCGCCAGAAGCGCTATAAGCGCATAGTCTCGAGTCTCAGGAATGATGATTTGCGCCACCATCAGGCCAATGAGAGCCAATGTCCAGAGCGGTGCTTTGCTCAATGCAATCCGCCCGACAACAGGCAGAGCAAGCAGCCAATCTTTCTGGGACAATTTTTGTTGAGACAATTCTTGCGGCACTTGGCAGCTTGTTACAGCGACTGGACAGTTGTTGAGCCACCATGAATGATGCCATAACGAGAGGCGTCGAACATGCCGAATTCGTCGTCAAGACATTCAAAGCTGTCTTCTTCGATGCCGGGATTGAAATCGAGCTCGTCGCCGCTGAGCTGGGCGGCGGTTTTGCTGGCGATGCCGTAATTCATAAGTCTCGTCGAAAGCAGCAATTTGGGTTCTTCCATTCTGCCGCTTACGGGATTGGCAAGCTTTACTTTTTCTCTCTGCATCTGATCTTCGGCAACATTGCGCCGAAAAGCAAGCTCAAGCGCTTTGCCGACTTGCTTGAAGTTGGGCTCGAAATTCTCAACCAGTCGCCAGAATTTTTGATTGTGGCTGGGCTCTGTCACGTGCGCCAGCTCGTGAATGACGAGGTAGCGGCGACCCCGCTCCGGCACATTTTCGATGGCATAGCGGGAAAACGTGATGATCCGTGATTTTAAATTGATCTGCGCCAGTCGCGAATATTTCGCCGTGCCGATTCTGACTCCGCCAATGGTGACTTTGAAAGTTGCTTCGTTGATCCTGCGCACATAACCGGTCATGAAGGCCTGGTACATTTCAGTCACTTGTCTGTCAGAATTCAAGAAGCTGTTAGCAGCTTCGGCGGTGCGCAATTGATAAAGGCGAATGTTGTTATTCGACATGAAAGCTGTTAGACAAGCATACTTAAGAAATCTTTGTAAACAACTACTACAGGATAGGTCTTTTATATAGCCGAGACAAGTATTTTGAGAAAGAGGAAAATTGTCTAACTCGCATGCAAGAATGCAGCTCAAAAATGTGACCTTGATTACTGGCGGCGCGCGATCGGGAAAGTCGCAACTCGCTGAATCTCTTGCGCTGGAGGCTGGTTTGCCGGTGGTGTACGTTGCCACCATGCAAGAGGTGGCGAGCGATGGGGAGTCAGTTACGCGCATAGCCCAGCACAAAAGAAGAAGACCTAAAGAGTGGAAAACACTGGAAGTGCCGTTTGCCCTCTACGGACCTCTGCGCGATCTCGAGAAAGGCCCGCGAGTTTGCGTTGTCGATTGTCTTTCGCTTTATGTGTCTAACATTCTTCTCACGCGCGGCCTGGATGATGGCTTTGAAGAGCTTCATCAGATCATCGTTGAGGACTGTGGCCGCATCATCGAGTCGATGGGTGCGCGCAAAGATGTCACCTTCTTTCTCGTCACCAACGAAGTAGGTTGGGGCGTTGTGCCTGAAAATGCTCTGGCGCGCGCTTACAGGGATTTGCTCGGCTGGACCAATCAGCTCTTTGCTGCTCATGCTGCCGAGGTTTACCTCATGTGTGCCGGCATCCCCATGAAAGTGAAGGGAGAATGAGCACGGAGGCCATCCAATGCCAGAAAACAAGCCCGGACTTAGGCGACGGCTTCGTACAGGGAGATAGAGCGCGGAGGCCATCCAATGCCAGAAAACAGGCCTGGACTTAAGCGACGGCTTCATACAGGGAGATAAATGAGGGCAATCCAATGCCAGCAAACAAGCCGGCGCCGTGCCTGGGAGTGCCAGCCTGGCGGCAGTTTTAGAGCTTTAAGCCAAGCTTTCGCAAAGCACAAAACTTGCCAAGCGTATGCTAATATTCACTCAAGAAGCCCATGTTGGCTTGATTTCCTTTAGCAGGCCGTCCGGCCCGTCATTGGTGGATAAGGAGGACCTAACTTCATGGCCAAGCTGCAGCTTAAGTATTACCCAGCACCTGTTTTGATGCAGAAGGCCAAGAAGATCTCGACCTTTGACAGCTCGGTGCGCAAATTGGCGCATGACATGCTGGAAACCATGTACGAGAACAATGGAGTTGGTTTGGCGGCTCCGCAGGTGGGCGTGTCCAAGCAAATGATGGTCATTGATGTCAGTGGCGATGACGAGCCGAATCGCCCGATTGTTTTCATCAATCCGCAAATCGTGGAAAAAGAGGGAGAGCTAGTCGGACTGGAGGGCTGTCTCAGTTTCCCCGAAGTGTTTTTCGAGGTGCGGCGCGCCAATCGCATTGTCGTCCGCTACCAAAACCTCCAGGGCAAAGACATGAAGATGGACGCCGAGGGGGACCTTTTATGCCGTGCTATTCAGCATGAGGTGGACCACCTGAATGGCGAGCTCTTTATTTACAAAGCGGTTTCGCAGATTGCCGCCGATCTTGAATTGGTCAAACATGGATTCAAGGAAGGGGACGTCGAGCAGCTGGAGCAACAGCTGGCCTCCACGCAGGTGATTCACGAAGCGCAAGAAGTGCCCGTCATAGGCTAAGGCGATGTTTCTCAAGCCAAGGCATTTTGTTGAGGGCTTAGTCGTCGCGCCGCGCGACCTTTTAGGCGGCTGGCGGCATCTCATATGTCGCTGGAAGCTGAGCGCCAGTTTGAGCAGTCCTGGCGATTATCTCGAACGTTTTGCAGCGCTGGGCTTTCCCTATACCTGGCTGGAAGACGATAATGGCAACAAAATTTGCTGCCACTTTTGCGGCCATGCCATCGTCAAAGTGGACATCGATGAGAATTGGTCCTGCGAGACTTGCTCGGCCCAGTGCACTGAAAACCTTTTAACAGGCCCTCGATTCGCGGAGTGGAAGGCGAAACTGCAGGCAGGGCGCAAACAAAGGGACATGGTCTCAGATGTGGCAGAGCACGCGTCAAAGTGACTCAACAGTTTCCGGAGCGGCTAATCCAATCCTAAACGTCCGCAATTGCAAAACTTCTCCTTATGAGCCTATACTTCAGTAGTTGCCGAAAATAGCTGGAAGAGCTGATAAACATGACAGCCACACGAGGCAAACCCACATCGGACACATCCATCTCTCAGGCGGGCAATCTTCAGGATAAGCAGGAGATGCTGCATGTGACGGTAATGTCCTTCGGATACAAGCGGGGAGCGCCGCCGGAGGCAAATGTCGTCTTTGATGTGCGCTTTCTGAAAAATCCTTATTGGGTGGAGGAACTGCGGCCGCTGACCGGGCTCGATGATGCGGTGCAGGCTTATGTGCTTTCCCAGCAAGCGGCGCGGGAGTTTATTGAATCGATTGTTGCTCTCTTGTGCAATGTGCTTCCGGAAATTTCGCGATTGAAAGCAAAGAATTTCACCATTGCCTTTGGCTGCACGGGCGGGCAGCACCGCTCGGCTACTCTTGCGGAGGCGCTTGCGGCCAGGCTTGCGGAGGCGTTTCCCCATTTTGCGGTCAAGGCTGTTCATAGAGAGCTCTCAGAAGCGCATGACTGTCAGGCAAAAGACGCCCATTCGCAAGAGGCAGGGGCATGATTACGTCGCTGAACAATAAAATCGCGCGTTTGCTTCTGCCCGGGCTCAAGCGATGGATCGTCATTATTCTTCTCGGCATCGGTCTCATGGTCTACGGAATATTCTTATTCCTCGGCTACCATCCGATGCATGTCATGTCCATCGTCGTCAGAGAGGCAATGGAGCAAGCAGCCAGTCTCTTGCCGCACAAGATAAGCGGCATTGTCGTCATCGTCGGCGGTGCTCTTGTGGTCATCATCGCCTTTGCGAAAATGACGAGCTCAGTTCTGGGGGCTTATCTGCCGGCGGACAGGGAATCGATTCCCGACGTGCTTTACCGGCGCCGGCACCTTGCTCGCGGCCCGCATATCGTGGTGATCGGCGGCGGCACCGGATTGTCTAATCTGTTGAGAGGACTGAAGAACTTCACCAACAACATCACGGCTATCGTTACCGTAGGAGATGACGGCGGCAGCTCCGGCAGATTGAGAGAAGAATTTCGCGTCCTGCCGCCCGGCGATCTTCGCAACTGCATTACTGCGCTTGCCGATGAAGACAAGCTGGTGACAGAGCTCTTCCGCTATCGCTTCGAGAGCGGCGAAGGACTGGAAGGGCACAGCTTCGGCAATTTGTTCTTAACAGCGGTCTGCGCCATCACCAATGGTGACATGCTGGAAGCAACACGGGTGGCAAGCCGTGTTCTCAACAGCTGCGGCCAGGTCTTGCCGGCGACATTGTCCAACATCGCGCTCGTGGCTGAAATGGATGACGGCTCCGTTGTCGTAGGCGAATCCAAAATCCCGCAAGCCGGCGGCAGAATAAAGCGCCTCCGTTGCGAGCCGGCTTCCGTCAAAGCCACTCCTGAAGCCGTCGAGGCGATCCTCAATGCGGACCTCATTGTTCTTGGCCCGGGCAGCCTGTACACATCCATCATTCCGAATTTGCTCGTCCAGGGCATACCGGAGGCGATAAGGGATTCGCGGGCGGACAAGATATATGTCTCGAACGTCCTTACTCAACAGGGCGAAACGAATGGTTATTCAGTCGCCGATCACGTCGAGGCCTTGCTCACCCACTCCGGAACGCCTTTGAATCTCGGCTATCGCCTTATCGAGACAGTGCTTGTAAACGATCAGCTGCCATCGAACGATTTGCCCCAGGGCGTGCAAGTTGTGCGATTCGATCCTGAGCGCCTGCGTTCTTTCGGCGTCTTCCCGATGAAGCGTCCATTGCTCAGTCAACAGGCGACCGGTCACCACGATCCCGACCGTCTGGCAAAAACCGTCCTCGTATGGCACCTGCGTCACGGCCGGCGGCCGCAACTGAAGAAACGCGGAGAAAAAATTGCCGCTGCCAAGCGCGCCGCGACATTCTTTTAAGTGCTCCGCCTGCCGACAGCCGGACCAATTGCAGCACAACAGCCGGACCAATTGCAGCAACACAGCCGGATCATTTGCATCACCACAGTCAGACCAATTACATCACATTTGTATATCTTAAACGCCAGAAAAATGCGGCGTGACCTATAATTTGCACAGCTGGGTCAGCATGCTGGCGCATGGAGAAAAAACGTGATCACTGTCGGATCTGATATGAAAACTCAACAAGCAGATGCCTCGGAAATGGGCGAAAAGAAAAAGAAAGAAGATCTGGGACGCGCCATCGGGCGCATTGCCAGCGGCGTTTTCGTTGTCACCATGGGCAATGAAAATGAGCGTGACGGCTTGCTCGCAACATGGATCAATCAAACTTCCTTTGAACCACCGATGGTGGCAGTGGCAGTCAACAAAGGGCGCCACATCATGAGCAGGCTGACACCAGGGACAGTCTTTGCTGTCAACGTTCTCTCAAAGAAGAATAAGACCGCATACAAAAACTTTGTTCAACCGTACACAGAAGGTCTCGACCGATTTTTAGGAGTGAAGCTGCTTCCTGGCGTGTGCGGCGCTCCGGTACTGGCTGAATCCGTGGCTTACCTGCTCTGCCAGGTTCGGCACATAGCCGACGGCGGCGATCACAACCTCGTCATTGCCGAGACGCTGGAGGGCGACGTTCTCAACCCGGAAGATGAGCCAATGATTCATCTGAGAAAGAACGGATTTCAGTACTAGCCCTCAAAAGACTTATGATTCAAAATCACAGCAGGCCTCGCAGCCCATCATCGCTGCTAATCAATGGACTGACTCCCGGTCGGCAAATGTGTTCTATGAAGCTCTCGCCTGTATGGGCTGCGGCTCGTCCGGCATGAATTCGGCAAGTTGCTCGAGCGCTTCTTCGTAGCCCTGCTGGATCAGTTTGCGGGAGCGTTGCGGGTCAATTTCCAAAAGCGTCGTGTTGACCGCGCGCTTGGGCTGGAAGACCCTTATGTCGACGTTCTTTCTCCCTTTCGACTCGATATGGCCGGCAGCGCACAAGCGGTTGTAGAGCTCAGCCGTCTGGATTTCTTTGCGCGCCGAGGCATCGAGCACGATGTCCAGGCAGCGCACGATCACTTCGAACATATTGGTCGGGCAAACGTTGATCTTCTCAGGATGCAGAAGCACCATGTACACTTCATCGGCTCCGAGCTGAATGGCGGTCTCCATGGGTGTGTTTCTCACCAGCCCGCCATCGACCCAGAGTCCATGACCATGAATATGGCGGGGAGGGAAGGCTGTGGGGATGGCTGATGTCGCCATCAGAACGTCGATCAATTCATTGGTCGACATAATTTCATCGATGGTAATCAGCTTGGTCTCGAGGCTGCAAAGGTCAGTGGCGCACCAGCCGACTTTCATGGTGCTGGCTTTCAATTTGTGGAGATTGACCTCCCTGCGCAAAATCTCCTCGAGCGGAGAATTATCGAGAAGGCCTAATTTGTGCCCCAGGAGCAGCCGGCCCATTTGCTGCGCTGATGGCAGCTTGAAAATGTCCGAGCCTCTTATCGAGCACCAGATTTCTTCCAGGCGCTCGAGGCTATCCTGCGCTAAAAAAGCGGCATTGAGGCCGCCGATGGAAGTGCCAAAAGCCATGTCGAAGTGGAGGCCTTTCTCGAAGAGTGCTTTAGCCACCCCTACTTGGTAGGCGCCTCGGCCTCCGCCGCCAGGCAGGATTAAAGCTCTCTTCGGCTTGTCTGCCGGGACTGACTGAGGTTGGTCTCCGTTGTCCATGTTTCCTGGCTCCCTGTGTGGTTTTCCGTTGAGTCCGTCAAAATGGTTCAACGATGTTTCTCATCACGAAAATAGAACATCCTCATTCTAAAGTAGCCTTGTCTGGACGCAATGCCTCGGTCTGATGCAGGCGCAAGATCTCACTTGATATGTTCCCAAAACTCGTCCGATATAAAAGCGTAGACGAACTGTATCTCTATTTGGTGCCAAAAAGATCGGTCTCTTGATTCACAAGAGTGCGAAGAGCAAACGTTAATTCCGCCAATCGTGGCCAAAATTTCAGGCATCTGCCATTATCGTTTGAGGCCGCGACCGCAGGTGCGGACGTTTCTCGCCCTGCTAGGCTCTGGCTAATTGCTTTCTTGCGTCGGCGACTTTCTTAGCCACTTCTTTTGGCGTCCCTGCCACCGCAACACCGGCAGCCTTGAAAGCTTCGATTTTAGATTGAGCCGTTCCCTTGCCACCAGAAATGATTGCTCCGGCATGACCCATTCGTTTGCCGGGAGGGGCCGTCTGCCCGGCGATATATGCCACAACAGGCTTTTTGATGTTCTTCTTGATGAATTCGGCTGCTTCTTCTTCCGCCGTTCCACCAATCTCGCCGATGAGCACGATTACCTCGGTGCCGTTGTCGTTGTCGAACATGGTGAGCAGTTCGGGATAGTCCATGCCTTTGATGGGATCGCCGCCCACTCCCACGCACGTCGATTGACCTTGTCCGGCGTCACTCAAAGCCAGTGCAATCTCATAAGTAAGCGTTCCACTCTTGCTTACCATGCCGGTAGGTCCCGCTTTGAAGATCGAGCCGGGAAGAATGCCGATAAGAGTCTCGCCTGGCGTGATGACGCCGGGGCAATTAGGTCCTACAAGCCTGGCTCCTTTGAGCTTCACTTGCGCTACCAGCTTGGCGGTGTCCTGGGGAGGAATGCCTTCAGTGATGAGAACAATCAGGCTGATGCCGGCTTCTAATGCTTCTACGGCTGCATCGAGAGCCAGATAAGGGGGCACGAAAATGCATGAGCAAGTCGCTCCTGTCTTTTCCACCGCTTCGGCAACGGTGTCGAAAACCGGAAGGCCATGGATTGTCTCGCCGCCTTTTCCTGGTGTTACGCCAGCAACAATTTTTGTGCCGTAGTCCAGCATTCTCTTTGTATGGCTCGAGCCCATCTTGCCGGTGGCGCCTTGAACGACAACTTTTGTTTCTTTGTTGACCAATATCACAGACGTATCTCCTCAGTTAGTTAAGCCTTAGCCCCTACCGGTTGCTTTGTTTTGGACTTCTCCACTGCCTCGCGCACGGCGTCTTCCAGATCCGGGATCAGCTTCAATCCGGATTTGGCGAGCATCTCCTGCGCTTTCTCCTGGTTGTTGCCGCGCAAACGCACGACGAGGGTGCGTTCGGGATGCTTTTCAATGAATTTGAGAAGCGCCGCCGCCACCTCGTCGCAGGCGGTGATGCCGCCCAGGATATTGAGCAAGATGACCTCGACTTTGGGATTGTCGTGAACGATCTCCAGCGCCGCCAGCGTCTTCACTTGATCGCCGCCGCCTCCGACATCGAGGAAGTTGCCCGGCCGCCCGCCGAACGCTTTCACCATATCCATGGTCGCCATCGTCAATCCGGCGCCGTTGCAGAGGATGCCGATATTGCCGTCGAGCTCGACAAGATTGAGCCCGGCCATTTTTGCCCGTTTTTCCAGGGCGCTCAGATCGCTCATATGCTTTTCTTGCCAGCCGTCAAAACACTTCTGCCTGTCGAGCGCATCATCATTGACGGTAATCTTGCCATCGAGGGCAACGACGTCGTCACCGCTGGTGATGACGAGCGGGTTGATTTCGGCCAGATCGAGGTCTTTGCTCTCGAACAAGCGATAGAGCTTGTTGGCGAGGTCGGCGACTTTGGCAAGAACGGCGCCCTTAAGGCCGAGTTTTCTTGCCAGCTCGCGGCCGACGAAGGCGTGGTAGGGATAAGGGATGGGTATGGTGATGACGTTAGGCGAAGACTCGATCTCGATGCCGCCTTCAGCGCTGGCGATAAAAATCGGACAGCCGCGAGCGCGATCGAGCGTCACGGAAAGATACAGTTCACGAGCGATGCTGAGCTTGGGCTCGACAAGCAGGCTTTCCGTTTTTGAGCCGCCAATCGTCAGATTGAGCAAATCTTTGGCGAGAGCTTGACCTTCCTTGAGATCTTTGGCGAATTTGATCCCGCCTGCTTTGCCTCTTCCGCCCGACAAAACCTGACACTTCAAAGTCAGCGGGTAGCCAAAATGGACTTTTGCCAGCTCTTCCGGCTTGGTAATGCGGATGCCCGGAGGAATTGGAATTCCGTGCTCCTGAAAAATCCTTTTGGCTTCGTATTCGTATAAATTCAATGCCCCGTCCTCCTTCAATGCCGTTCTCAAGAGCGCCAGAACAAGAGGCGCCCCAATAGGCCGAACTTTATAACTGTAGAGGAAGCCGGTGTCCGACCGCCAAGAATTCGCAAAAGCTTAAATAAGCTGTGTGAAGTCACCGTTTCATGAGGCTTGATTACACCGTCTTTAGATCTCGCGGCGCGAAAGAAAGCGGGGTCGATCCAGTGATTTTTGTAGTGATTGGTTTTTGCCTCTCACTTTGGGCGGATGATAGTCTTTGACCTATCAAAACGACTGAAAATTGATAGCCTTTTCCCTGTCATGTTGTGAAAGTGATTGAAATAAGCTATCAGCACCCATCCAGAGCCAATTGAGCGGCAAACTGATGCCCGCAAAAGACGAAAACTTGCAGAATGAAAAACACATGGCAAGGTGCCTGGAGCTGGCGCGAACGGCTGAAGGGCGCACGTCGCCTAACC
>DATNRC010000352.1:0-9684 GCA_036703705.1 Candidatus Obscuribacterales bacterium | reverse complement strand
GATGCAGACGGCTTTATCCAATTCGTCACTCAATTGGCTGAAGGTCGCGTCCAATAGACAGAGCGAAGTTCAATCAAGTATCCGCGCAAGACAAAAGTGGTGGCGCGGTTGCGCTCATCATGAGCGCACTTCCGACCTTGTGTTTCTTGCGCGTCCTGCGCAATGAGCCTCAGCCGCGCAATTATGACAAAAATATTCATGAAGTAATCCTCTGTCCACGCAACTGGGCCCAAATCAATCTGCGCGGCGCTCTGTTAAAATGAGCGGAGCTACCTCGCAAATTCGGCATAAAAATGCCGCGGTGATTTTTGGCGCTTCGTTTATTACACAGATCGCTCGCGGCGATATCGAATGCCTTACGAATCAATTCATTGGTCGTCGGCAGTGATGCGGGCCTATCCGGAGCATCTTTGCTGATCCCCTTTGTTGGAAATCGAATGAGTTTTCGTTGGACTGGAGACACCCATCCGAAGACTGTGGCGCCGGTTAGCTGCGCTTGGAAATTCTTTCCAAGCGATCGGCACAGTGACAGTGAATTAAGTACGCCCGCAAACAATACAACCCAAAAGCCCCTCGGATGGACACACCATGGAAAATCCCGTTCTTTTCATTTCCCTTACTCTCGCCTTCTATCTCTGGCATACTTTTGGCGTCACAATCGGGCTGCATAGGCTTCTATCGCACAGAGCATTTCGCTGCCACAAGGCTGTCGAATACTTCTTCGTCCTCGGCGCCTACCTCGCCTATCACGGCTCGCCTATTTGGTGGGCCACCATCCATCGAGCGCACCATCGTTATGTAGAGACAGAGCTCGATCCACACGCACCTAAATTCGGCCCGCTGAAAGCTTACTTTTTCTTCCGTCACTGGTCCTATCCTGCGCACTTCGATCCCGCACGGCTTTCCCCAGATTTGCTTAAAGACCCCGTTTACAAGCATCTGGAGATTGGCGGCAATTGGAAAGTCGGCTATTCGCTGAACATTGCGATATGCATTCTCTTCCGAGTATTGCTTTTTGTTTTCTTCGGATGGGAAGTTCTTGCTGCCAGCCTGGTCGCCAGTATCGCAGCGCTGAATGTACCGCTTCTTCTCAACATTGGCTGCCACACAAGGAGACTTGGCTACAGAAATTTCGCAGTTGATGATGACAGCGTAAACGTCTGGTGGTTTGCCATTATCGGGCTGGGTGACGGCTGGCACAACAACCATCACGCCGTGCCGGGCTCAAGTCTGATGGGCTTGCGGAAACATGAGTTAGACCCGTCGTGGCTCGTTCTCAAAGTCTTGCAGAAAGTCGGTCTGGTTTATTACATCAACGAGTCGATGCGCGAAGTTGCCGGCAAGTCATCAGTCCCAGTACCTGTGCCAGTGTCTCCAGAAGCCCTCTAACTAGCGTTTCGCATCTGCTCCAGAGGTGTTCTAAGAGTCGTTTCGCGCCCATGCTCGAGAAGCGCTCTAACCGTCGCCTTCTCGCGCTCTTTTGCGTCCCTTTTCAGTTCTTCGCGCGCTTTTCCTTTCTGCGTCTTCAGTTACACTTCCCGCACTTTTAGTTGATGGTAGAAGAAGCTCGAAGATGTTCATGTATTTAGCCTTTTGTCAAAAATGACATAAAGACCGCGTTCAAAGTGGCTCTTTAGGCGAAGTTTTGTCATATTTGACATAGAATTTCTGAAATCTTATGTCAATTTTGACATAACAAAATCCGCCCACTTCTTAACTCTAGGGCGTTTTAGTTTACTTACCGGATCGTCCTAAACGCTTTGAGGATTGATCGGCTATTTTGCGTCTTCTTTAGTTCTCGCGCGCTTTTAGTTCTTCTGCGCTTTTCATTCTTCTTGCATCTTTTTCGCGCCCATGCTCGAGAAGCGCTCTAACCGTCGTTTCGCGTCTGTGCGCCAGGAATGGTTCGCGGCTAGTGCCTTAGTGAGCTGCTTTGAATGCGTTGATCTGGTGGATCAGAACAGCCGTCGTCGCTGCTAACATAGTAATCGGGCGCAGCGTGAATGACGGCATGTCGAACGACTTCACACCAGAATCAGCTTTGGAGCGAGCTTACATCCAGGCGAGCCACTGGAGAGCTGACCGAATATGGAAGCGCATCATACTCAGCTTTGAGCGTCAAGATTGGCCTGTTGCAGCGGGTCTTATGTTAGCGCTAGCACGAGTTCACGCCCGGGATAAAAACACCATTCAGGACCAACCCAGGGGAACATTAAGAAATTTGACCACTTGTCAAGCGATGACCGCATGACGGTGTAGTATCGCGATATTCCATCCACCCCGGTACTAGCAATGCAAATTACTATCACCATTTTCGTTGTCGGAATGCTGATTGCCTGTCTTGCCTACAGTCGCGAAAAGAAGCAGTTCAGAATTCCAACTCTAATGGTGGGAACAGCCGTCATGCTTCTCGCTCATCCTGCAAGCCTCGTCATTGATGGAATCATGAAGACGCATTCCGGGCATACAATTTCCCTGGCTGTCTTAGGTATCATCGCGGGCATCATAGTAATCGCGGCGATGACAGCGCTTTTCACCAACACCAGTCCATACTCAGAGAGTCTTGGTGAGTGCTGGTTTTTCGGCTTCTTCAAGTGGGATGAGTTTGCCGTACTCTGGCTTGCAGGCGCAGTCATTCTCATTGGCTCCGTGTACATGTTGTTGACCCAAACAGGACGCGCCTGGGAGTATGGTCGAGCGTACGATGCTCTCCGCAAGGCGGAAAGAATATCGCCGCGCAATGTTGAGGTGGCGCCATCACATACGGTAGCGGCCAAACAGGTGTCTTCAGCGACGACTCATCATGCAGGGCGAATCTCTACCGCGATCTCAGGTCAAAATTCGCGCAGGCACCCAACACCGGCAAAGTTGCCGGCAACAACCAAGCCGACCAATTGAAGCGCTCTCTGCGACAGATCTTTGCATTCGCATATGCTCCACGTCTAGAAACTGGAGCGACTGGGCACATGTGATGTTGAGAAGAAGCGGCGTCCACCTGGGATAGTTGAAACAACCACGGCAAAAGGAGATTCCATGCTCAGGCTAGGCTCAATCGTAGCTGCATCATTTGTCGCCATATCGATCTGGCAGAGTCAGTTGTGGGTAACAATAGATGGAGAAAACGCTGCCATCGCAAAAGCCTATTTCGCAAGTAGAGTTGAAATGGTGGATCGAGCTGATCTCATTGCACTCGTCCACTTCGATGCTGTGAAGAAGGTTGAGAAAAAGTCTCCACACTGGACATACCGCGAAGAAGCAAGCGGAACGATAAGGAAAATCTACAAGGCTTCGGCAAACCACCAAGACATGAAGGTGAATTCTCAGATTGCCGTTTATGGAGGCGAAACATTCATTTGCGCACAAACAAAGCTATCAAGCGGCGATTGTCTTGTATTTTTGCAGCATCAGGATGGCTTTTGGCAAGGAGCCAACTGGCATTATTCGGTGCTGCCGGTTAATGGCAACCAAGTCAAATGGCTTAAATCGCCGCATTCAAGGGAATTCGCGGAAGCTACACTTGCTGAAGCGGCGAGAGACATCAAAACTGACATAGCGTCAAAACACATTCTCGGCAATCTTCCGCCGTTCCTGGCCAAGCTCAACGCCGCCAATCAACTTGCAGACGAACACACCGGCGAAGCACCCAGGCCGCAGGAAGAATATCTTGCCTATGAACAAGCTCTAGCCAATGCGTCAAAGTACAAGAAAGAACTTGAAACCATCGCCAGATATGGAACACCATCTGGTCAACTATACGCTGCGTCTGCGCTCTGGAGCATCGACAAGAAATTGGCGAAACAATTGTTTGCCGCAATGGAAAGCAGTCGAGCAAATGTCTTCTACATAAGCGGCTGCAAGGGAAGCAACTCACCACAGGGCGAAATCGCTCAGTCCCTCGCCAGCTCGGGCAAATATCTTAACTTCAAGCTTACTAGCAAGTAATCTGGCGACCGTGACGCCAGTTTAAGAGACGGCGTCAAATTCGCTATAAATGATCTCTACATGCTGCCGGGCAAAGCGCCGGGCGTCCAGTCGTGGAACACGCGTGACACACAAATGACAGCAGTGGATGACACAATCATCCACTGCTAATCCTTAGCCTCTCATCTCTATGAGATTACCCGACTCGTATCTGCTGAGTCCGATGTAAAAGGCAGCGCTTCCCACTGACAGAACAGCTAAGGCTCCAGCAAATGTGAGCAGTGCATCCGTCAATGACAAATTCCGCAGCGCCTCCACGGGCAGTGCGCTCACGAATCCGGCAGGAATTAAGGTGAAAAGCACTATCTTTATCCAGCCATCGAAGAGCGAGTTCGGATATGTGCTGAAGGTGATCATGGAAAAGAACCATTGCTCCGACAGCGTTTCCGAATTGCCGACATAGAAGGCCAGGCTGCCTGCAAGCACGCTGAAGCCAACGAACAGTATGGCAATCGCAATCGTCAGCAATGCAAACAAGAGCAAATGGGGCGCGTCTGGTCTCACGAAGAAGATGTACACCGCGTACCCGAATATGGCATCACCACAAGCGGTAGCGCTCATTTTTCCGAGCAATAGATGCGGAAGCACGGCTCTCGGATAGAGCATCCAAACGTCGATTTGCCCCCTGGTTACGATCTGCGGCAAAAGCAGCGCATTGCCGCAAATCGCATGCGCCAGGCCAAATCCTGCTGCAGCAAGCGCCCACAACGTCACCACTTCCTTAGCAGTCCAACCTTTGACCACAGGGAAAGCGGTGAAAAAGAGCGCCCAGAACGAAACCCATGCCAGGTCGTTGAGAGCCATTGCCAGCGCCTGGGAGCAAAACGCAGCCTTGTACTGCCAGTGAATGCGCCAGTTCAACGACACATAGGCCCTTGCAAGTCGCAGGTATTTGAGCAGCTTGCGAAACATATCGATTATCCTCCATGTGCTGATATGCGATCGAGTGCCCGGGCATAGACCAGCCACACAACCAGTCCTAGAACTGCCGTTCCTGCCGCTTGTTTGACTATCGTCAAGACGAAATCTCCGCTTTCGACATGGACAAACAAATGAGCCGGCCCGTAGACAATCCCCGAGAATGGGAGCCACGCTACAAGGGCTTTGAGCCAGGCGGGAAAAAGGTCGATGGGTATCAACATACCGCCCAAGATCATGGTGAGCCGCGAGTAGATGAGAGTCAGTCCCGAGGTGTCCTCCAGCCAGAATGCGCCGATGCCGATGAGAATGTTGCCTGTCGCATCGAGCACAAAGGCAAGCGGAAGCGTGACGGCGAACGCCACTAATGACACCGCATTGGATGGCGGCGGTCCCACGAACAACGTCGTTATTGCTGCACCAACCGCAAGGTTGACGGCAAACCTGACGAATCTTTCTCCCAATGACGCACTGAGGCAGTACAAGGGATAAGATATTGGTCTTGTCAGCTTCACAGCCAGCGCGCCTGTTCGAACATCCTCGTCGACTTGTTGCGCCAGGCGAGGAGCCGAAAGCATGATCGCCTCAGTTATCGTGAGATACCAGAGCATTTCGGCAAGCGTCAATCCGCCTAGCCTGGTCGCGCCCATTTCCGCAAACGTCGCCTGCCATAAGCGCAGGAATATATAAAGGATGACAGCGAGGAATAGGGTTCGTCCCAGAGCTTCAGAAACATACGCCAAATTCGAGCGCGCCGATATCGCCGCAATGGCGGCGAACTTTTTGCATGCCTTCATCTTGGATCACCTCCTTTTAAGAGTCGGCGCAAAAGGGTCACTCTCCTTCTTGTTGTAGAGATGCGCGATAATCTCCTCCAACGGTGGCGCCTCGATGCTCACGTCGGCTACTGAGCCGGCCGACAGCAACTTCTGGATGAAAGTCTCAACTCCGGTGACATTGCGATCGACTTCGAGACGGAGAACGTACGTCGACGAGCTGAGAACGCGAACGCCTGGAAGATCAGTCCACTCGAAAGGATGATCGAATTTCACTTCGACGACGCGCGAGTCTGACACCTCTTGTCTGACCGCTGCCACGTCACCATCCAGGACGACACGCCCGTGATTGATTACGATTACTCGCTCCGCCACAGATTCGATGTCACCGGTATCATGGCTGGTGAGAAAGACAGTCAACCCTTCTTCGCGATTCCACTCACGAATGAGATCTCGCAGCTCCTGGCGTGCCACCACATCCAGTCCTATGGTCGGCTCATCAAGAAAGACAAGCCGCGGGCGATGCAAGAGACTCGCTGCAATCTCGGCTCTCATGCGTTGACCGAGAGACAGCTTTCGCACAGGCGTATCCATAAAGGATGCCAGACCAAAACGCTCCACGAGAAGATCTCTTTGTCGCAGGTAGTCGAACTTCGCAAGTTCGTAAACTTGCGCAAGAAGATCAAATGTGTCCTGTGGCGGCAAGTGCAACCAGAGTTGTGATTTCTGACCAAATACTGTTCCTATATGCCTGACGAGTTGCGACCTTTCTTTCCAGGGCACCATGCCAAGCACGCGCGCCTCTCCCGCACTCGGACGAATGATGCCCGAGAGCATTTTGATCGTTGTCGACTTTCCAGCGCCGTTAGGGCCGATGAATGCAACAGCCTGTCCTTCGGAAACCGCGAAGCTGAGACGATTTACAGCCGCCACACTTCGTGTTCGTCGCGAAAACAAACCTCCCTTCCGCAGGTGGAACTCTTTATATAATTCATGAACTTCAACTGCATTCATTCTCCTGTCCTCATCAGGCTGTGATTTGGTCGTGCCAATCCTTTGATGTATGCACATTTCCAGCTCCCTCGTTTTGCCGGCAAAACGCAAATTTCACACGGCAAAAAGAAGATCGGCTCTTCGTATTCTGAAGAGCCGATCTTCGCGAAGCGCTGTTGAGCTAACTATCAGTCATCAACATACACGCGCTCGGCCCCCCGCCGTGTTTCGGCGACGATGAACGCATATGGAAGCATAGTGTGACATTTGTTGCTCATACTTCGATTATGCCCGTACCAAGCTCCGTGTCAACGGTGATTCACGGAATGTAAATTTCTGGACCAGCAGCTAATCAGTTATTCTCTACCGCTTGAGGCTTTGGCTCCGCCGTTTGCCTGGTGGCTCCGTGTGGAAGCGAATGCTCATGACTGCTCTCAGGAGACTGGGGTGATTGAACGCAACTCTCGCCAGAATCGCGTTGCAGCCCCTGCATTTCTGTGGCTCCATCTGCGGTGCGTTCCTGAGCCCTCCTCTGCGTTCGCGGACCAAAAAACACCGTCCTCAAGGTCCCGGGGCCTAGCTCCTCCTCCAGCTCCTTGACGCTGAAGAGGGGAACAAAAACGAGCAGCAGCGCAAGATAATGCGTCAAGATGAGGATGATTGGATGGGTTGCCGCTGCCACCATAGAATGCCCATGCCTGATGCTTTCCTCGAGACTCGTAGCCAAGAGGACGATCGCGCTCATGATGATTGATTTGTAGGCAACCGAAGCGATGATTGGTTTCTTCTTCCACGCATTCACAAAGCCTTGCCCCTGGGTGAGAAGAACGACCTTGGCAATAATGAGAGACTCGACCGCGCAGACTGCATAACTTCGCGTAAAGCTCACATCCCCGTGCTGCAAAAGAACGAGACCGCGGAACGTCGCCAGAATGGACAGACTGACGATCAAATAGGCAACAATCTGCCAATATTCTTTGAAGTGATGGAGAAAGCGCTCTCTGTTCATACTGATGCACGTGTGCCAACCACATCAAGGCTACAAATTATAGAAGCACAGGGCGAAATTTCCCACGACAGGGAATCGGGAGCTCCAAAAAAAACCGCCTCTCAAGCAGGAGGCGGTGATAAACGGGGCGAGGGGAGGCAGGGCGCATCTTCTAGCTTTCTGAACGCTTTATTCCACGCGGGCGTCAGTTTTAAACCACCCGACGGATCGAAAGATTTTTCGAAGTCACCTTCGAACGGCCTGTCTATTCTCCCACGGATCAAACGGGCAAGAACCTCCCAGCCGAGCTAACTTCCCGATGAAGAAACGGGCAAGGACCTCCAGCTGAGCTAACCCCCCGGAGAAACGGAACAAGAACCTCCAGCTGAGCTAACCCCCCGGAGAAACGGAACAAGAACCTCCCAGCTGAGCTAGTTTCCCTCGGGAGAAACTGGACAAGAATCTTCCGTCCGGGCAAATTTCTCACGCAAGAAACTGGACAAGAAACTTCCGTCCGGGCTAATTTCCCACGCAAGAAACTGGACAAGAAAGTTCCCGTCCGTGCTAATTTCCCACGCAAGAAACTGGACAAGAACTTCCCGTCCGGGCTAATTTCCCACGCAAGAAACTGGACAAGAACTTCCCGTCCGGGCTAATTTCCTCGGGAGAAGACCCTCCCGTCCGGGCTAATTTCCTCGGGAGAAGAACCTCCCGTCCGGGCTAATTTCCCGCGGGAGAAACTGGACAAAACCTCCAGCCAGCCTAGTCTTCCACAGAAAGGAATGTCCCAAGACACGCCTCAGCCTCGGTCATTGACTTACAGCGAGCGTCGATGGACTGATATTCGCCCGACACCGTCTGTTTGAAGTCATCGTAATCACCTTTAGAAAGCCAATAGTCCAGTGTGATGTACCGATTGGCTCTGAAGCAATCCTTGATTAACTTCGTTCCCACGTAAGCGTTGCTCGTCTTGAACAATTTACACCATTCACCGCCACCACCATACATATGTTCGAAGTCACCTTCAGAACCGGGCTTGACCAAGAATTCCCAAGCAATCACATAACTCGACATGTTTACATCCTTTGACCCTGCCAGGCGGCAGCGGTTCGAGAGTGCCTTTGGAGAGTATAACCGCACTTCTACCGAGCGGGCGTCGGCACAACCTCCTCGGCAACTTTTTTTAGATGCAGCCAGGCGCCGATATCGGCTCCTACTCAATCAACTGAGCCACCGACTCTTTAAATACTTTCGTATGTCGATCGATGTCGGCTTCAGTCGTGTCGGCGGAGATTAGTGCCATGTTGTGGAACGGTGTCATGAGTATGCCGCGATTGAGAGCGGCCAGATGCATATAGCGATCCATCTCAAAATCGACAGCCGCCGCAGCCTCCGATCCATTCATTGGCGGTTGCTCCCTGAACCAGTATTCAACGCGGCACCCCAGTCGCTTTACTATCCAGGGCAATCCAAACTCCGCCACAACGCCCTCGACCCCCGACGTAAAGCGTTCTGCAAGAGGAATTGTATGATTGTAAAAGCTCTGAGTCAGCACATGCTCCAAAGTTACCTTCATCGCCGCCAATGAGAGTGCGTTTCCTGCCAGGGTGCCGCCAATCCCGCTAGTGTCGCAATCAGCTACTGATGTGCCCCGCCGAATTTGTTCCGCCAGATCGGCGCTGATACCATATACGGCGGCAGGTATGCCGCTGGCAATGGGTTTTCCGAGCGTGATGATATCCGGTTGCAATCCATGCGCGCCGGTGTAGCCACCAGGGCCGGTGCAAATCGTATGGGTCTCGTCGAGGATCAGGAGCGTTCCGCTCTTCCTCGTCAACTCGCGCAGAGCCTCATGAAAGCCTGCTTTAGGATGAACGATGCCGACGTTGGTCATCACAGGTTCGGCAAGCACACATGCCACGTCACCGGGTTCGAGCGCCCGGGCTAGTGCATCCACGTCATTAAACTCGACCACCTTGGTCGTCACTGAAGGATCCACCGGCGGTCCCAGATTGCCAGAACGGGCTC
>DATNRC010000351.1:0-6472 GCA_036703705.1 Candidatus Obscuribacterales bacterium | reverse complement strand
ACGAGATCGGGATTGATCTCCTTCACTTTTTCGACGATCGCCCTGTCGTTGGGCGTCTTTCGCTCGAGGAAGCGCAATGCGCGCATGAACCTGGGATTTTTGAGGCCCTTAAGACCGGCCGGCGAATCGGCAAACAGACGCGCCCAGATTGGCAAATAGCTTCGCCAGCGCTGAGCGTAGTAGCGTGACTGGTCCGAACGACTGAGGTAGCTGCCATAGCTTATAAGCTCGCGCAAGCCAAAAAGCGCATTCCTGTAGACATCCGCACGCTTGAGAAGGGCGACGCTTTTGAGATTCGGGAATTCTCTCGAGCAGGCATCGAAGGCACCATGCGGTAAGCCCTCTCCTTTGTCCCGATCCTCCAGGAGGACGACTTCGTGACCTCTTTGCAAAAGCGCGCGAATAGCCGTCGCATGGTATGTGAACTTCGGCAGGTAGCGAATGAGAAAGAGAATTTTCATTGTTTATCTGCTTAAGACGGGCGCTAAACAGGCAGACCTTTTGATGCAGGGAGTTCTCGGCTTGTCATATCCGACATGAGGCAGCGTCCTTATCATCGCCTGCTCATGGCAACCGCAAGCGAAGGTTAGATGATATTACAGACTCGTCTCCCATGCATGACCTGCGGCTCATGCTCTTAATCGAGGTGAGGCTGTCGATTGATCGGCGGTGCGGGAAAGCCGCTTCCCTCGACTTTTCAGACCGCCAGGCGATTAATCGCCCAAAACCCCTCAGGTGCGCCGTGCAAAAAGCGAAATGTCCTCAGTTTGGCATAATGTATTTAGGGGGCTTTCAGCTGGGGGGTTTTGCCTGGACGTGTCAGGCATGACACGCATGGCGGCACAAACAAAGGCTAAGAGGAGCCGAAAGACGCGCTCAATACTGGTTTCAGGCTACGGGCAGTAAAAGGGGAAGCTGAATGAGTCCGCTTTGGGGAGCCAAAGCCGTCGACATAAAAATCGAAGAGCTTCTGCTGCAGGCAGGGCTTATTTCGCGCAAAGATCATGCGCTCATCTTGAAGCTTGCCGAGGACAAACGCTTGCACATAGATCAGCTTCTGGTCACGGGCGGATACGTTTCGTCCCTGCAGCTGAGAGCGGCAGTAGAAGCGCAGGCGGCATTGCGAGAGCGGGCAATCGACATGAATGTCGCCATTCGTTGCCTGAAAGCAGCCTGCACGCAAGCGAGGCCGTTCAAGGAAGTTTTAGCTGAAGAGACAAAACAAAACGAGGGGCCGTCTCAACAACAGTGGACAAGAACATGCCGATTGGGTGAGTTGCTCACAGGAGCGGAAATTTTGCGCCCGGAGCAAGAAGAATTCGCGCTCAAATTAAGCCTGGCCGTGGGCATACCGTTCGAACGCGTTCTCTATATGCTAAGGCACCTGAGCGAATCTCAGCTTGCGGGCATCCGCGACATCTTGAGCAAGCTGCGCGATGGAGCGCTGGAATATGGTGAGGCCGTTGAGGCAGCAAAAGAATTGAGGGCGCCAATCGGTGATGCGGATGAAGGGCCGCGCGTCAGGGTCGGGGAGCTTCTCCTTCTCTCCGGCATCATCACGGCTATTGAATTGAATCGCATGATCGACAAGGGACTGGTAACAGCCAGCTCTCTGGGCACGGTTCTGGCCGAGCGCGGTCTTATCGCACGCAGCACCCACGAATCCGCTCTCAGATTACGCAAGATGATTCACGCTCTGGAAGTCGATGTAATTACAGGCGCTCGCTGCCTGGCAAAAATACATTTCGAGCGCCTGTCTTTTCATGACGCGCTTCAGGCCGCTCGCGGCGAACAATACCTTCTCGGTTTTGATTTCGCCTTTTCGAAATTCCTGGTCCTTTCCGGCACTGTGAGCCAGGAGGACCTTCACCATGCCATGGACCTCGCGGCCCGGAGCCCTGAGATTCTCGCTCGCATGCTTCTCATGTCGGGCAACAGCGACGAAGGCGCAATGACTGCCTGTCTTCGGGTTTACGAGCGATTCAGGCGCGGGCTGATCACCCAGGATGGGGCTCTTGCGCTTCTGGCGTATTGCCGCCAGAAGGGTTTTCAGACTTTGGACAGCAACGACCCTATGCTGGTCAAACTGGGCTGGCATCCGGCACTTCTGCCCAGCAGCCAGGCTTTGATTGCTCCTCCCGCCTCGGGCACGGCGGCGCTCGAGTCTCTGCCCACGCCGACGGCCCTCCCCGGGCTGGCACAAGCCGGCCAAATGCCGGAAGCAAGCCAGGCTGCGGCTGCGCCTTCTCACCCCTGGCAGGGCGCCGCGGCAAATGCTGCTTCGGCGGTCACTGCGGGCAGCCTATCGAAAGAAATCTCGAATGCCTCGGCGCCGCTGACAGACTCCTCGCCTGAGCCTGCTCTAACCACGCCCGCAAACGTCGAAGCTGCTCCCGCTCAGGACATGGGCGACACAGCCAATTCCGCATTATCACCGCCGCGCACCGCGGGCAGTGCCGGCAAACGCCCGCGGGTCTTCAGCTTCGACGAAGAAGAAATGTCGTTGCGTCCCTCCTTTTTCAGCCCCACCGATGGTGACATGTCGCTTACGAGCGGAAGTTATCCGGCTCTCCGGGGAGAAAAGATAAGTTATGATCCGCCCGGCACGGCCGCCAAACTGGGCATCGGCAAAGAAAAGAGCGGTCAGGAAGCTGCGCAAAGCACCATGCAGCAAGAGAGCAATGATTTAATTGCCAGCTATCGCCGGCTTGGCGAAAGCTATCGCAGCTACGGCGAGTACGACAAAGCGCAGGGTGTTTTCGAGGAAATCCTCGCCTTGCAGGAGAAAGCTTACGGTCCTTCAAGCCCGATTCTGTTTGATACCATATGTGACATCGTCGGACTTTGTTGTGTTCAGGGAAATGCCGATAAGGCGCTCTTATTTGCCGGTCGCGCTGCCGAGCTGTCCAAAGAGCTAAACGAATTGGCGCATACCACCAGTCTTGGCATGCTGAGCCAAACTTACTTTCAGCAAGGCATGTTCGAGCAGTGCGAGCCATTGCTGCGCAGAGAACTGGAGATAAGGCGCAATTTTCCCGGCGAGGACAAGGAAGGACTGTCCAACAATCTTAAGATTCTGGCCGATGTTTTGCGGCGCACCGGGCGTCAGCTAGAAGCGGTCGAGCTTCATCGCGAGGCGCTCGACATTGTTTCGGATCCGGACGCCAAACGGCAGATGCTTTCCGATCGCCTGACCAGCCTGGCAAAACGCAAGGACACCAAGTCCGACTGAGCAAGCTGACCGTAAATCAAGTCACCTCAAATAGCCCAACGCGCAGGCACGCTTCTCGATCGCCTGAGCGGCAATGGCAGCTAATTTCTGGCCGCCCTTGGGCGTGTGATGAACGAAATCGGCATAATCTTCCTGCTCGAATCGATCTTTCAGATCGACCACCTGATAGCCGCACTTTCTGTAGGCGTCGGAAACGATCCATCGCCTGTTGAGCGCCGCTTTCTCTGTCTCATCAAGCGTGCTTTTGTAGAGGGGGGAGAAGTCGATGTGCATGAGGATGATCTGCGGTCGTACGTCTTTCGGTGCCTGCAGCTCCGCTTCCTCCATGATTTTAGCGACAATCTTCTCCATCTTCTTTTTGCCCGCGTCTTTGTAAAATCGCCGGGACAGCCCGGGAATCGTGCCATCCCCGCGCCGATTGAGCCATTTCTCGTCAGGCTTCGTCTGGCTCGGATAGCTCCATTCAGGATCAGCGTATGCCCGCCTGGCACGCCACATGCTTTTCTCCGTCGTGGTCGTATAAACAGTAAAGAAATGCTGATAGCCAACGGCGTTCCACAAGTCCTGGAAGCGCAAAAAGCTATCCAGCAAACCGCCGAGCCAGCGTTCTTGCCTCTCATCGCCGATGTATAAATCATTCCTCACCGAGTCTGCTTCGCCCGGCGGCTCAAGGCGCGGAGGAAAGTTCTCCAGATAACCTTTGAACAAACAATCATAGAACAGATAAGCAGCTCTGCCCCCTTTAGCGGGGCGCTCCATTCTCACCTTAGGCAACCCCGATGTGATAAAAATGGCGCGCGGATACTCGCGTCGCAATTGTTCGAAAACGAGATAGCCGGCTTCAAAGGCGCCGTTGGCAGGCAATGCGAGATTGACCACGGCATATCGATCGCCCAGCTTTTCTTGCAATTTGTGAGACCACACATCAGCCGCCGACTGAGACGCCCCCCAGGTGACCGATCCTCCGCCTATGACGACAAGGATTTTGTGGCGAGGGACTTGCTTGCGCACCACGGTCAACATCTGGTTGGCGGTAGGAAAATAGTCGCTGCTTTCGTTGATGAAATGGTGGAATCTCTGAAAATGCTTGATTGGCCAGAAAAGAGGCGCATAATGACCCAGTATTGCGCAGGCCGCAAATCCGGCAACAATGCCTGATGCCAGCGTGGGCAGCCTAAGATGCTTGCCGATCGATTCGTACAAATCAAAAGGCGCAGCATACTTGTCCCTGCCTGAAGGAGGGGCGCTTTCCGTCTTTAGTCTCTGGCGTTCTAATACTGCTTGCGGCATTGAGAAACTTCTTCCCGCACCTAGAAAAAGAAATAAACAAAAGTGTTGACGGGCACGGCTATGCGATAGAGGACATAGTGCAGAATGCAGCCAATGAGGAGTCCAGCTGCAAGGGACAGAACGTGAGCGAGAAAATCTTTTGAGCGCGGCATGCCCTAGCCCCCCACATTAAGCAAGAGCTTCGATATACCAAATACGCGATCGAGCGGAAATTTGAAGAGGAGAAAGCCTATGATGAGACCAATCGAATTCAGGCACCAGGCCAATGGCTTGAAACGATCGCAGGCGATGCCGATGTATTTGCCGACGGGGCCCAGTGCTTTGCGATAGGAAAGATTGATGACCAGAAACAATCCGAATGCGACTCCCATCGCGGCATAATGCCACATCGCTCCATGCCACAGCCCCATAAACAAGAAAGCCAGCATGCCGTTGAAGCACTGGCGTACAAGACCAAATTTGCTTCCGCCGCATGGGACATAGATGTAGTCTCTAATCCACGTGCTCAAAGATATGTGCCAGCGGTTCCAGAACTCCTTCATGCTTTGCGCGACGATCGGCCAGTTGAAGTTCTCAGGCACTCTGATGCCCATCAAACGTGCGTAGCCTATCGCCAGATCGCTATAGGCGCTGAAGTCGAAATAAACACACAAAACAATGCTGTAGGCCACGACCCATCGCATCCACAGCGGCAGCGTCCAGAAGTGCTGAAATTGAAAATCGGCCCAGCGCGTGAGGTTGTCTGCCACAAGCAGCTTCTTCATGAAACCGACAGCTACTCGTGACACGCCTGCACAAACGTCGCTTTTGGAGACATGGGCAATGCCTTCCTTGAGGGCAGGCAAAAAGTCGTGATAGCGCTTAATCGGGCCGGCAATGAGGGTCGGGAAGAAGAGGGCGAATGCCGCGAAATCGGTGAGCTTCCTGATCGGCGGCCGTCCTTTCAGGACCTCAACCAGGTAATGCACGAATTCGAAGGCGAAAAAACTGATGGCCAGCGGCGCCGCCGCGGGAAAAACGCCTTTGAAAGAGTCTTGCAGCGCTGGCACCATACCTGGTGCCACAGGCGCAAGCAACGACTCGATAATGAAGTCTCTGTATTTGTAGGCAATCAGCGCCGCCACGACGGTGCAAATAGCGAGCATGCAAAAAGGCTTTTTCTGAGACAAACCGGCCGCATAGACTAACAAGCCGATAAGCACTATAGGAAGCACTCCTGCAGGCCCGGCAAAATGGCTGTGAAAGAAAACGCAATAAGCCAGCAGCAGCCAGTAGCGAATCTGCGCTTTGCGGACGCACCAGTAAATGCACAAAAACAAAAGTGACGTGGTGATGAACCAGTAAGTGGTAAACATCTGTTCTCCCGCCGCCATCGGGGCATTGAGGCGCCATAGGCCCTGCCTGACGACATCAATCAGTTTATTTGAGTTGCCGGCATCCATCCCTCATATTTGTCTAATACAGGAGGGCATTACCGATTTACTAATTAAGATTCATGCGCCGGGAAAGGGCGGAATTCTGGCGCCCTGCAAAAATTCGCCGCTTTCGAGAGGTCAGTTGTTGCCGTCTTATCCGAGGCAAAGAATATGTAATCGAAGCGCTGGTCTGTCAGCGTCTCCAGTTCGCCGTTAAACAAATCAACCCGGCTGCGCAAAAGGATTTTCAGAGCGAGCGCCCGGTAAAAGCTGTCCTCCTGCGAAGTCAAATAACCAACGCTTTTCGCGCCCCGTCTCTCCGTCTCAAAACAAAGGAAGCTCTCATCGGTGCCGACATGGAGAACGGATCTTCCGGCAACCGTGGCTGGCAGGATATTGTCGCAGTCGGTACTCACATCGGGTTTCGCGCCGGCGAAAAACGGGCCGGAGAGAATCTCATCAATCTCGTGTTGTTCAAACACTACAGCTTCATCATCCAGAATCTCCCATGCTTCCTGCAAATCGTCGATGAAGC
>DATNRC010000350.1:0-6432 GCA_036703705.1 Candidatus Obscuribacterales bacterium | reverse complement strand
GGTGCACATAAACTCGGGTATACCGAACAGGGCTTTCGTTCTCTTCGCTGAAGACGTCGGCGGTTATGCTTGGGAGGCGCCCGGCAAGATTTGGTTTGAGGCGCGTGCCAATGCCGGCAGTTCACCCAGCTTTGCGCAATTTGCGTTCCACACTATTGAAGCAGCCAAGAAGCTGGGTCATCAGGATCTAGTGCCTAAATTGCAAAAGGCATGGGAGTCTCAAGGCATTACGCCGTCGGCGACTGATACTGGTGCTCTGGAGACGATCCCGCTTCTTGTTGGAGTGACGCCCGAGCGACAGACCTATCGTTTCGGCGGGCACTGATCGGACTTTGTCTACAGATGACAGCGACTTTCCGTGCGTGAGCTCCGAGGCCGTCTCTGAGGCAGTATCAGTGTGCTTTTTCCGCGGCCGGCACCGTGAAGCGGAAGGTCGTGCCTTGGCCTTCACTGCTGCGGACCGAAATGCTGCCGCCATGCAATTCGACGATCGCTTTGCATATTGCCAGGCCGAGACCTGATCCGCCGTGCTGCTTTGCGTCGCTGGACTGAACTTGTTGAAAGCGATCGAAGATTGAATCAAGCAGATGTGCAGGTATGCCCCGCCCGGTATCGGACACACTAACCTCGACCATTCCGTCCTTCAGCCGTGCGCTGATATCTACGCTTCCGCCTTTTGGCGTGAATTTAACGGCGTTGGAGACGAGGTTGCTGACCACTCGGCAGATCTGGCTTTCATCCACCGCTACCTGCAGATCTGATGGTGAGACATGGACGGTTACCCCACGATCCGCACCCCATTCCTGGAGCGGACGAGCTGATTGTTCGAAAACGGATGTAATGGACACTTCCTGCACATCAAGTTCAAGCATGCCCGCTTTTATTTTCTCAATGTCCAGCAGATCGTTTATGAGATCCATCATGCGCTTGCCGCTTCGTTGCGCATTGGTCAGCAGACGTTCCGTTTTCTCATCCAGCTCTACAAGTGCGCCTTGCTCGAGCATCTCCATGAAGGTCAGCAACGTCGTCAGTGGCGTGCGCAAGTCGTGTGTGATCATTGCCACCACTTCCTGTTTCATTCGCTCTGCTTCCTTTTGCTCGCTGATGTCGTGAACCACACAGAAAATGGACTTCTCCAGATCCGACCAATGGGCCGACCAGAGCGTGTCTAACAATGATCCGTCTTTGCGTTTTATTCGTGCTTCAAAACTGGAAGCTACTTTGTTCTTCACGATGGCGGAAATAGACTCTTTCGCCTGTACCAAATCATCTCTGTAAATCACGCTCTCATATGTGAGCTGTCCGAGCTCCTCAGGCAGATATCCAAATATCGCTTCTGCTGCCGGGCTTGCCATGATGAAATTGCCGGATGTGTCAATAGCGCAAATTACATCTCGAGCATTGTCAATGATGGCGCGGGCACGCCGGTGCGCTTCCCGCAATGAAACTACCAATGTGTGCATTGATTGATCGATTTTGGAGATTGTGTCTTCGCCTTTCATCGGAGGACTAAGGCTGGTATCGGAGGCGATGCGCCGCGCGTTAGTTAGCGTGACTTGCAAGCGTTTGAATACAAGCCTGTAGAGGAGCCAGAGAAGCAGCGCTGCAGATATGAGGTGCAGGACGACCATGGCAATCAGCAAGTGCTCTGCGCCGCTGAGGACGGCGCTGAGTGCGGTTTTCAGGTCCGCATTGAGGGCGACATTTTCGATTAGCTGCCTTGACTGGTCACGAGCGCCGAAAGAAATCGAGAGACACCAAACGTCTGCCAGTAGTGGCAGAGCGATAAGGCAGACGATGGGTGCAGGCACTTTGGCGATCGTTTGCATATTGTCCCCATGACAAGCGCCGGATGAATCGCGGCACGGTCGGCATTCAGCGTACTCTCAAAAGCTCTTGCTGCCAAATGCGGAGAGGCAATTGTATATTATGGAACTGCACCTACAATTGAGCTTGTTTGGAGGGAAGCATGGCCAAGGTGCTGCTGATTGAAGATGACAGTGAGCTGACGTCCATGATTGTGTCGTGGCTGGAAGGCGAGCGTCATCTGGTTGAAGTGGCACTCGATGGCATCGAGGGCATGGACAAAATCCGATTCAACCAGTACGACGTCATCATTCTCGATCTCTCGCTGCCCCACAGGAGCGGTCTGGACATATTGAAAGAGTTCCGCCAAGAAAGAGGCACGACACCAATCATTATTCTTACGGGCAGGCAAAAAGTTTCGGATAAGGAAGAAGGGCTGGATGCCGGCGCCGATGATTATCTGACCAAGCCGTTCAGTATGAAGGAGTTGTCGGCGAGATTGCGTGCTTTGCTCAGACGATCCCGAATGAGCGGCGTATCCGTACTGCAAGTCGGCGATTTGACGCTCGACCCTGACAATTATCTCGTCAAAAGGGCAAGCAAAGAGATTCATTTGTTGCCGCGGGACTTTTCTTTGCTCGAATTCTTCATGCGTCATCCCGGCAAAGTCTTCAGCACCGAGACACTGCTTGCTCGTGTCTGGCACTCCGACTCGGAAGCGTCCGGCGAGGCGGTAAGGACTGCGATAAAACGCTTGCGCAAGAAGTTGGATGAAGGTGACGACGAGTCTGATTCCATTATTGAGAACGTTCCGCGTGTAGGCTACCGGCTCCGTGATAAGGCCAGGGGTTAGGGAGAAGAGCCTCACAGCTAAGAGAAGAGATTGGCGTCGCGGCAGGAAGCAACGAGCCAATTGATCATCCCAGGCGTAGCGAGGCCCCCCGTGACGCCCGAGCATCCGAACAGAACTTTCTTCATCGCGTCCTTCGATCCTGCGGCCATGTGCATGAATCCAAGAATCAGGGTGGGACCGCCCCAAGCTATGCCGAGAATCTCCAGTCCATTTGCGATGATGTTCAAGAGCGCTTCAATGTTGGAGAGGTTGTTGACGCGCACAGTACCGGCGGTGTTTATGCCGGTTATGAATGTTGCGTCTGCACCCTGTGGTCCAATTGTGCTGTGTGCCGCTCCTGAAAGCACCGGCACGTTGTATGGTTGCAGGTAAATCGTCCCGTTGTAACCGAGAGCTTCTGTAGTGTCGGCAGTGGGGTAGCTCCACGTTTGAGCCATAGCCGGCGATCCGGATATTAAGGCCGCTGCCGCTATGGTAAGTTTCAATCGAACAATGCTTTTGACGTCGTTCATGAGTCATCTCCCTTAAAAGCGATCCTCGCAAGTGCTGTGAAAGCCGCGGGATTGATGCTCAGAATGTACGACTCGGGCGCGGGTGAAGTTGGGACCAATCTGTGGCGGATTTGTGACACGCTGAAAGTGCTGCCAGTCCGCACCTGCGAATCATGCCGCCCTAGAGCGCAAAAGGCTTTCGCACCTCCAGCTGGTCGCGAATCTTGTGGCTTGCTGGATGTCCGGGCCTACGAGCCGGCGCGCTTCTCATAGTGAGCTGCTTCCTTTGTCTTCCCGAGCCGCCGCAAAAGGGAAGCATATCGCCTGCAGGCGTCCTCATAAGATGCCTTGTCTCCGGATCTCTCATAATGGTCAATCAGCCTCTCGCAGGCCCATTGAGATTGTTCATACAAGCCGGCTCTCGCATACCAGTCGATGACATCAATCAGATCCAGCACATCGACTTTTTCATCTTTCCAATCGCGGACGGACAGAAGCCGGCGCAGAGTCTCTTGTTCAAGTCTCTTATTGCCTAAGGAGCGGTAGACGTTGGCCAGCAGGTTAAGCGTATTCACTTTGACGGACATAGAAGGTTGTTTCTCCGCCAATTCAGCTCCGAGTTTTAGCAGCGGTTCTGCTTTGGCGAACAGTCCGGCGTCCAGATAGCGTCCGCCGATTGTCATCAGTGCCGTTGCCTTGGACTCATTCTTTTCACTTTCATTGAGGAGATGTAATGCCGGCAAGGCATCAGCAATAGCGAGGGAATGCAGATAAAGGCACTGCGCCTCGATGCGCCGACTCGGCCAGAGGGTGTTGGCCAGTTGAAACAGATCGAGCGCCACTTCAGGACTGATTTCCCCATATGATTGCCTGTCCATATCGAGAAGCTTCTCCAATTCGCCTGCAGCATCGGCGTAAAATCCATTGTTGGCGAGATTCTCGGCCGCGGTGAGAGTCTTTTGCTGTTCCGCTGAGCGCCTTATCTGATATGCGTCTTTGAATTTCTCGATCGTCTCGTAATATGGGTCAGAGGCATGTCCGCCGGCGTTGCGAATGTACGACAGCATAAGGTTGTCGTATGCAAGCCGCTTTTTATCGCCTGCGCGGGCATTCTCTTCCATCGAATCTCTGACCAGCTTCTCAGCCAGGAGAAAGTCATTCGACCTGGCGTATGACATGGCCAGCCGATTGATTGAGACAAGCGGTGGGACATCACTTTTGTGCTCCTTCGCAGCCGCCAGCTCTTGCAAATCCATTGTTCGCGATTCGTAAAGGAACGACTCTGCGACTGGTCTTTGCTGCTTGGTAAGATTTGCCGAGAGGTGCTCCAGGTCCGCTATGAGTTTTGGGCTGTCAGGACCGAAGACGTTTTCGTCGACTTTGAGAACTGTCCTCAGCAAAAACTCCGCTGTGTCAGGACGCCCGCTGTCGGTGAGCGCTTGCGTCACCGAAAAGGCAGCGGATTTGATGAATTGATATTCGCGCTCGCGCATTTCGACCGAAAGCTGTGCCGCGGCCAACAAAAGCAGTGGCACAGTCACTGCTGTCAGAGCTCGCCTGTTAGCTCGTCTCAACCATTTGACCGGTCGTCGCTTTTCGGGTCGGCGGCCGAGTTTGATCCGATGCAGATCACCCTCCAGCTCGGAGATGTTTTGATAGCGATCTTTGGGATCTTTCTCGAGACAATTAAGCAAAACCTTCGCCAGAGCCGCTGCTTGCTTTGATTTCACCATGTCGCGCGACGGCGGCCTGGGCTCTTCGTGAATCTGCGCCAGGATTGTTTTCACTGGATTGCTGCCAACAAATGGCGGCCTTCCCGTGAGCGCTTCATACATGATGCATCCCATCGAGTAAATGTCCGAGCGTCCATCCAGATTTTCACCCTTGCACTGTTCGGGGCTCATATACTGAGGGCTGCCGAAAACTTCGCCGGTTTGAGTGAGGCGCGCTCTATCTTCGCCGACTGAAGGAAGAACCTTGGCTATGCCGAAGTCCACGACTCGGGCAAGGAGAGAGGATCCGCCCTGACCAGAAAGAATGATGTTGCTTGGCTTCAAATCGCGATGGATGACGCCCTTGCTATGTGCATGCTTGACGACCTGGCACACCTGAATCATGATTTCGACAATTGGTTCGGCTGGGAGATGCCCTTCGCGCGCAATGCGCTCGGCGAGGCATTCGCCCTCCAGATAATCCATCACCAAATACGGTGTGCCATTGGCGAGCCTCCCCTGTCCGTATACTGATACGAGATTGGGGTGGGTAAGCATCTTCACGGCATCGACTTCTTGCTGAAAGCGGCTGATTGCCTGCTCATCCGATGCCAGTTCCGGTCGCAGGACTTTAATTGCAAAGTCCTTGTTTACCGTTTTGTCCTTCACTTTGTAGACATATCCCATGCCGCCATGGCCCAAAAGTGAAAGAACCTCATAACTGTCTCCAAGCTCAACCCGGCTCGCATCACTTGCGGTGGCGTGAGGTATCAATGGCGGGGTATCATCGGCATCGATGCTCTCGAGCATCGGAATGGCTCGCGGGCTGTTGCATGAGCAGCGAACTTCCTGGAAAAGCCATCCTGTAAATGACGCTTTTCCTTTCAGCGAAATCGGCTTGCCGCAATTGAGGCAGCATTCTGTCAGCGTTGATGCTTCAACTTTCTCGCCCTTTTTGACTGGTTTTGGTGCCATTGGAGAGTGCCAATCACGAATTACCAGACGGCATCTTACATGTTTCCGGTTGAACCGCCAAGGGCTTGCATACAAGTATCGACCAGAGCAAAGTCGTCGCACTTGTTGTTGCGGTAAGACGTAAGTTTTAAGAGCGTGTCCAATATGTCATTGCCGTGCTCGGCGATGAGGAGCGTCTCGCCGCGGACCAGACATGCCGATTCTGTGTCATACCAATTGTTTTGCTTGAATCCTGGTCCACCGCTCTGCCAGCCCCTGCATTCATGACCGTCGATCATCTTCGTGCCGAGCGGTCGCGGTCCGCCCAGGAGCAAAGTTGTCCACAACGCTTCATGATACTGCGCCGTCAACAAATCTTTAGTTTCACCAACACTGTGCAAGACATATGATTCGTGCCTGGAACGCGCAGTGGCATCATCTGCCGTTTCTTTGGCAGAAAGCGTTATCATTCCAGCTTGAAAATAGTAAGTCTTCTGTTGTTTGAGATCTTCCACCGCGACGAGAGGATCAATATCAGTTCGGAAAAGCATCCGCGTTTTGCCATCGTATGAAACCAAGAGATGCGTCGTGTGCTTTGGCGTTCGAGTCATGCGCT
>DATNRC010000349.1:0-39561 GCA_036703705.1 Candidatus Obscuribacterales bacterium | reverse complement strand
ATTGTAGTAGGACCAGACGCGCCAACCATTTACTTCGGCAACTCGTTCGCTCTCAGAACCGCCATTATGCACAAACCGGAAAGATGTACCCGTGATGTGATTCAGCAGAATTGCAGCGGCCTCAACTATTCTTGGCGGCCCGTATTGCGCTATTGCTTCAAAGAAATTCGGCGGATTCGGCACATATGCATAGGCTTGAGCAAGCGGCCGGTCGTTGTCCATGACTCGAACAATGGAGGGAACATCTTTACGCGTTACTTCAGAAGGTCTTCCCAAGCAGCTTTCTGAGATTCCTTTTTGGTAAGGCGATCAAATAACTTCTTCACTCGTTCGTCTGCCCCGGTCGACTTACCAATCGGAAGCCTCCCAAAGTCTTGAGCAATCTCTTTTTGATTTTTGACTTCACTCCGTATTGCCGCAAGATCGGCTGAATTACAGGGACGCACAGCATCGACAGAATGACCAGCAAAATAGTATCCGGGCTCTTCAGCTCGATCGACATGAAGCAAAAAGACGATCACGTCTTTTCCCGCGTTCGCCTCCAACGAACTAGCTGAGGGAGAATAATCGGCAGGCTGCGTAAAGTAGCGAACGGTAAGTGGTTCTTTGGGAACCTGCCCCTTAGCCGTTTCTGTGATGTTTATCTTCAGCTTCATGTAGTCATATTTTTTGGAGCGGATACTTTTTTTCAGCTCGGTCACAGGAACGACCAATTTGCCTCGACCTATCAGGTCTGATTGCGCAACCAGTTCCCAGTGCGTGCTCAAAGGCGTTTTAGACGGCGTCGCCAACACGGACAGCGAGGAAAGCATGAGACCTGCTGTGGCAAACGCAAAAAATCGAAGGCTTGTGTTCATAGAAGTCATTTTAGATGGCGGCAACAAACAACGTCACCCAAAAATCCGAGCGGAAACCCGGTGATTTCGGCTGAGAAAATGATCGTGACGGGCCACAAAAGGGGCCACACTTGCGCACATCCTCCTTATTGAGAATGCCCAAAAGCGTGCACCAATGATGCTTTGAGCCCTGTTTGAAAAGTAAATGGTGGAGGCGGCGAGAATCGCACTCGCGTCCAAAGAAGTCGAGAGACAAGCATCTACAAGTTTAGTTCAGCATTCCTCCAGTTGTCGTTTGCACGACCCGCTGGAGATGGCCTGAACTGCCACCCGGGGTCGCGGTTATTTCTTAGACCGGGCTATCAACCGCTAACTTTGCCCGGTTGCAACTACCTTGGTTGACCCACTAGTTTCGGGTAGTCAGGAATCTAGCGAGTACCGCAGCCTAAGCTAGACTAGGCAGCGCGCAGAGCGCGCTTTGCGGTGAAGTCAACGCTAATTACGTTATTGGCGTTTGTTTTTTTGCTCAGCTTTTTACGAGGATCCAAGCGACCTCGACCTGCAGCCTGCGACCCAACAACCCTGTCGAATCTAAACGCCCCCATGTAAGGGACCAGGCTCAAAACGATGTGCAATTTTCAGGTTTCACATGCTGTCTTGCAACACAAAAACAGCTCAACTTCCAATTATATCAGTTTCCCGAATCGCCCTCCAGCCCCGGATATTCGCTTAGGGCGCGCCCAGAGTAATCCCCGCCCACATGTCCGTAAGCGCTTGATCAGCGACTGTCAGTCTGGTTGGAGCGACGGCAGAAAGAAGCATCTCCAGCTTCTCGCTTAGTATGCCGGCGCAAACAATTCTGCCGCCACTCTTAATCATTTGTACATAATCGGGCAACAACGCAATGATGTCCTCACAAGTCATGTTCGAAAAAATCGTGTCGAATTGCTTATGGCGCACCTTATCGATTTCACCCAAGAGCAAATGAACGCGATTCGCAACACCATTCAATTCAAAGTTAAGCTGAGCATTCTCGATGGAGGCTGGATCGATATCGATTGCTGTTATGGACGCGCTTGGATTGAAGAGACATGCGGCAATGGCAAGAATGCCGCTTCCCGTGCCGACGTCCAAGACATCCGGGCCTATAGGGAATTTTTCGATACAGGAAAGACAATATTGCGTTGTGGCATGCAATCCTGTGCCAAACGCCATGCCGGGCTCAATGAATAGAAGCATTCTGCCTGCAGGCAGTTCATGCTCACGTTGTTTCCACCATGACGGGCAGATCGTGATTCTGTCGCTCACATCAGAAGGCTCAAACCCTTCCTTCCACTTACTGAGCCAATCCTCAGTATCGCGCGCCTGTATGCGCAATGAATGAAGGCACTCACCAAGCCCGTATTCCTCGAAGGCTCCCCGCAACTTCACAAGCTCATCCTTCGAGAACTCTGTTTTATCAAACGAAGCAGAGATTTTAACCTTCGCAGCATTCTCTGAAGGAGTAACTTCACACCCGGTTGCGCCGCATTGAACAATGAGCCAGCTCGCCAAATCTTCATTTTGCGCGCCGGTCTCGAATTCGACAGCGATCCACTTTGCTGCGGATTTTGGCAGGTCAGGCATGAATCCTCCTGGAAATAGCTTGCAATATGAGTATCACATTCTTGCCCAAGAGAGGCGCCAGGCAATTATCAAAGTTTATCTAATATGTCGTGGTGGAATAATCAGTGGAGAGATTATGCGTTCAATATTTCGCACATTTTCAGTCCTCACATTGTCACTGCTGGTAGTGGCAGTAAGTTCATGCGCGTCTGCTGACGCCAGACAAAGGCCGATAAGAGACTACCAAACCGAGCACATGCTCTTTCAGATGGTGACGCAAGCTAAAGTGCTGATGGACAGTGAGAAGCACTTACAGGCGAAAGCGCTGATGGAACGTGCCGCGATGTACGATCGTAGTTCATACTCCGGGATTATTCACAGCTACTTGGCGCACTGCTACCGCAATCTGGGCAATCCGGAGAAATCCGTTTATGAAGCAGAACTGGCACTGCGTTATGATCCAAGTCGCAAAGATCTGCCATATCTAATTGCGCTTTGCTACAAAGATCAAGGGAAATTTGATGAGGCGATCGCATGGCTAAATCGTTTTCTCCAATCACCAACAGCTGGGGCGAGGAAATCAGCTGAACACCTGCTTCTCGATTTGCAAGCAGACAAGGAGAAAATGGCAAAATACGATCCCAATGCGCCTGACTATCTGGATGATCTGCTCGCTGAGAAAGATTTGAGACATTGGCCCCAAGAACGATTTCCCCTCAAAGTGCACATTGAAGACGGTCGGGGAGTGAAAGGCTACAGGCCTTCGTTCAGCCAATACATTGTTGAGGCACTCGACACCTGGAACAAGGCTTCGGGTGGGAAGTTGGGATACAAGCTCGTGGAAAATCCTTCTGAAGCTGACCTGCGCGTGCGCTGGACGAGCGATCCGGTAACAATCATGGAAAACAACAGGGAACGCGGCGAAGCCGGTATTACGCGCTTGCAGAGCGAAGTGTCAGATGAACCCGTACCTAAAATCGTCAGCGCTGAGATTTTGATTGGCACTGTCGCATCATGGTACGGCAAAGGCGTAGTCGATGAAGAAGAAGTGAAGGGAACGTGCATCCACGAAGTGGGGCATGCCATGGGCATAAGCGGGCATTCGCGAAATGTCAACGACATCATGTACTTTGGACGTTCCGCGCGGCAAATGAATGCTTTGACCAAAAGAGACAAATCGACAATCGCCCGATTGTACTACCAGTATCCGGTTATCTCACCCGTGACGGCGGAGGAAGGTTTGCACAGCACAGAAGCTAGCCAACTCGGCCGGCAGATGCCATCAGAGGCATTTGCGCCCCCGCTGGGTCAGTCTCACGTGCATCAGTCACAGCCGCCAGATTCGCCGCGTTCCCAACAAGCTCATCAGTATTCGTCCGCTCAGCAATATCCGCAGGCACAAACGTCGCAACAATATCCCACAAGCCAAGCACCTCAGCAATATTACGCAAACCAGGCTCCCCAGCAATATTGCACAAGCCAAGCGTCGCAACAATATCCCACAAGCCAAGCGCCTCAGCAATATTACGCAAACCAGGCTCCCCAGCAATACCCGAACACCCACATGCAGCAGCAATATTCCGTGCCGCCACCTAATATGGTGCCCGCGTCAGCAGTCCAGGGTTTCTCAACTCAGCAATATACTGGCCAGCATCAGCTACCTTATCCAGCTCAGCCATTTCCGCAACAAGCTTATCCATCTCAACAGTATGCACAACAGCCTGGCTTTCCGCAAAGCCATCCCCATACAGCGCCTTATGCACAGCCACAGTCTATTAACCGGCAGGGCATGTACCCGGCTCAGCCGTATGTTTTGCAAACACCGCCCGGTCATCCGGCGCAGCAACCCGGGGTGCAACCGTATCCAACACCACAAATGTATCCTGCGCCTGTTTCATATCCTGTGGCGCCCCAGGGTCCAGCTCAGTAGTAGAATCGTGCGACTCACGCGGTCGTAGTATTGGCAATTTCGCGCTCGCTCAATCCGTCGTGAGCCGCACTCAATCCGTCGTGAGCCGCACTCAATCTGTCGTGAGCCGCACTCAAATACTTAGAGAGCCACGTGTTAAAGCTTTGCTCGCGAGAACCCATGAAAAAGCTGTGACCGCCCCACTCCCAAATGTCCAACGTAGAATTGGGCAACATCTTATGCACCTGCTCGAGATACATGCACGGTGCTATCGGATCGAGCCTCCCCGCAGCAAAATGCACTGTGCACGACAGTTTCAAAGGCGCGCTGACCAGATCGATGTCAGCGACACTGTTCACGATTTGTTTAAGGGTGTGCTCTGGGGTGCTGAGAAGTGTGCGCTGACGCCAGGGCAGCAGGGGGTGAAGCCACGTGTCCTTCAGATTGGGATGAATGTGTTTGAGCAGGAGCTCGAAACCGTTTTTGATTGGTGGTAAAACGCGCATAGGCGCCCCTACCGCGAAGATTTTGTGCACTGCGTCCGGACGCTTCTGTGCCATATGCAGCAGTATTAAAGCACCGAGGGAATGGCCTATGAATACTGCTGGAAGCCGCACGGATATCTTCTCGATCGTTTCAATCACGTCGTCGATGTGCGTATCGAGATCGGCTTCATGACCAGGCTCATCAGTAATTCCATGTCCGCGCAAATCAATGACAAAACATCTGTGGCCCAATTGTTCTAAAAACACGACCTGCGGCTTCCACAAATCGCCGTTGGCGCCCATTCCGTGCAAGAGCACGATGTCGTGCCGGCCATCATCTGGCTGGGCATGATGCTCTGGGCCAACTTTCGGTCCGTGTCTAATTTGAAGCAGCATAGTAGTCGTCTTCCCCGGCTATTTGACGCGTCAAATCGGGCGTGGTTCCTGCCCCATTTTCAGCTTACATCGTCGGGAGATACTTCGCCACGAGCTGAACTTCGCCACCGGCTGAATCATTTGCGGGCTTGCTTCGATTTCTTCGCGTTTTGCGTCTTTGCCGCAGACGCCATAGTCGATTGATACAACTTCAAGACTTGATCGGCGCGATTGCCGTCCCCGACTTTGCGCAGTGTATCGGCAAATTTCATAGCTGTCGCCGTCACAGTTTTGTTTGACCGTCCGAGCGAGTCTTCCTGAATCTGCAAGGCTACTTCGTACATGGGCAGCGCCTTATCAAATTTTCCCTGCTTGGAATAGATATCGCCGAGCATCAGCGATCCCTGGGCAATGAGTGGCTGATCGTTCTTATCCTCCGCGCGAGTGAGCGCCTCGCGCATTGTCTTCTCTGCGTCAGCCATATTGCCCGCAGCTATGGCTTGCTGCGCTCGCGCTGTTGATTCCTCCCAGGTGGGGACTCGCGTTAAGGAGTCATACAGCCAATACCCGCCATAACCGAGCACGCCCAATCCAATTACCATCGCAACCGGCGCTAGCGCAGCAGCTGCAGGGCTTCCTGATTTCATAGAAGCGGCCCGGGAAAGCGCAATCGGCTCAACGCGGCAGGTGCGAATCTCCCTGTCAATCGCCTTTCTGGCTTCTACCGCCTCCGAATCATTGGCCAGTTTCACGTCCTCGTAATAGAGGAAGTGATAAGCCATGCCAAGCTTTTCTTTCGGCAGAAAAGCAGCGACGATGAGATAGGTTCTCGTCATCGCCACGGCGTTAATCTCATCCGGAGCTGTTCCGGCATCGAATAGGAATGCGTCGTTCGCCATCTTTTGGACGATGCGGGCGGTCAATGTCTTCTTCCGCACCCAGTCTTCAAGCTCCTTTGCGGACGCTACTTTTTCGGGCCCAAAGATGTTGATTTTGAGCCATTGTTTTTTGCCGGGTGCATCGTAGCGGACACCTTTATCAGACCGATCGCTTTCGCGCCAATCAGAAGGAAGGCGCAACTGCACCGCACCATTTGAGATTGTAATTGCTCGAAGGGAGAGAGGCATAAGTGATAGAATCCCCGGTTTTGCTCAACTTTTTCCACGCGCTCAGGCAATCTAAGCCATCAAGCCAAATACCATACATATCTATGCGATGGAAAATGTATATAGATCGGGAAGAATATGATTCGCCACAGACTGGCCGTTCATACAAACACCTTGCCCCGGCGGAGGAGCGCATCATGGCACCGCGAGCAATTTGGACAGGCATCATCACGTTTGGAATGGTCAGCATTCCAGTAAAGCTGTACACAGCTACTGAGAATAAAGATATCTCTTTCAACCAGCTTCACAAGGACTGCAAGAGCCGCATCAAGGAGATCAAAACGTGTCCCGTTTGCGATCGAAAGATTGAGAGCGAGGAAATTGAGAAGGGTTATGAATACGCCAAAGGGCAGTATGTGATTGTGAGCAAGGATGACCTGGAAAAGCTCCCATTGCCAAACAAAGATTGCATCGAGATAACCAGCTTCATACAGCAGTCTGAGATTGATCCTGTTTTCTATGAAAAGAGTTATTTCATCGAGCCTGATGAGGCAGCCCGAAAGCCCTTCGCGCTTTTTATGCGCGCTTTGCAGGACAAAGGAATGACGGCAATTGCCAAGGTCGCCATTCGCAGCAAAGAACGCCTGTGCGCCTTGCGTCCTCTTGATGGCACCTTGATGATGAGCACGCTCTTCTACCCGGATGAAATACGCGTGGAGAAGAGAAAAGCGCTTCCCGACGTCAACATCACAGACAAAGAATTAGCCATGGCCGGCAGCCTGATTGACTTGATGACGCAAGAATTCCAGCCGAGCGATTATACTGATAACTATCGCGAGGCAGTTCTGAAAATAATCGAGGCCAAGCTGGAAGGACGGGAAATTGCCGAGGCTCCCCCAATTCAGACGGGCAAGGTGATCGATTTGATGGAAGCATTGCAGGCAAGCATGGAAAACGTAAAAGCAAAAAAATCCAGAGAAAAGACGAGAGAGTCGGCTGCAACCGCCCCAGCGTCAAAAGGCAAGAAGAAAGCCGCAGTGGGGTGAGCTGACAGTTGGCTAAAGGGCGAGCAACCCGCGGCAAAACAAGAGAACAACGATTGGAATTGGGCACCGTCGGTGGTGCTCACCGCAGACCGCCTCCAAAAACTGTCAGTCCCATGCTGGCAAGTCTCCCACGGGGAACAATCCGGCACGCAGGATGGGTTTTCGAGCCGAAACTCGATGGCATTCGTTGCATTGCAGTTATACGTGACGGCACAGTCTCATTGTTGTCGCGCAGGGCATTGAACCTGACTTCCCAATATCCTTCTATTGCCAGCGAACTTTCCCGACTCGTCAAATGTGATGCCGTTTTGGATGGCGAAATAATCGCTGTTGATGCCCAGGGACGGCCGTCATTTCAGCAGTTGCAGCAACGCATGAATCTGACAAAGCAAGCTGACATTGCGCGCGCCGACAAACTGGTACCCGTTCAATACTATGTGTTTGATGTCGCATATTTCGATGGTTTTGATCTAACCAATGTCCGGCTTCTTGAGCGCAAGAAAGTGCTGGAGCAAGCAATCATTCCGTCGGAAACGGTTCGTTTGCTTTCCTTCTTCGACGTTGACCCTGCGCTTGCCTACGAAGTATGTGTCGACAACGGCTTCGAGGGCATTGTCGCTAAACGGGTCGATTCCATGTATGAGTGTGGAAAGCGCTCACCGTCATGGCTGAAAGTGAAAGCCCAGCAAACTGCAGAGTTTATCATCGGCGGCTATACGCTCGGTCAGGGCTCGCGAAACTCGACGTTCGGTTCGCTTTTGCTCGGCTACAACGACACAGCGGGCCGCATGGTCTATTGCGGCAGTGTAGGAACCGGATTTGACCAGCGACTCTTAAAGGAAACGCTCAACAAGATTGAGCCTCTCAAGACAAAGGCTTGTCCGTTCGTATCGCGCCCGGAAGACAAGAAGGATGTAATTTGGGTAAAACCGGAAGTGATAGTCGAAGTCAAATACATGGACCTCACAAAAGACGGCCATCTTCGTACTCCAGTTTTTATGCGCTTTCGCGAGGACAAAGAACCCGCCGAAGTATTGCATCCTGATTCGCAGAAAGCCCTTATCAGTGGCACCACATACGCTGCAGCACCAGAAACGGTGTCTCGGGTAGCCGAGAGCAGCAGCCGTGACGCCACCCCCATCCCAACACGAAATACCTCCGGACTCGATCGTCCTCAGGACAGATTAGAAGGAGATGGTGCGAGCGTTTATGAAAAGGTGATCGGGCAGCTGAGCGGCAATGAGAAGAAGCTGGAGTTATTCGTCGAAAATGAGCAGATCCCTCTTTCTCACCTGGATAAAGAATTTTGGCCCGAAACCGAAGAATTTCCAGCCCTTACAAAAAGAGATTATCTGCGTCATCTATGCAAGATTGCACCATATTTGCTACCACACTGGTACGGTCGCCCGCTGACGGTCATCCGATATCCTGACGGAATAAAGGGTAAAAGTTTCTTCCAGAAGAATTGGAATGCAGCACTGCCAGATTTTGTGGAGACACAAATCATAGAGAGCGGCGAGGCGCGCAGTGAATATTTGCTGTGCAACAACCTTGCTACTCTTATGTTTCTCGCTCAGCACAGCGTGCTCGAGTTTCACGTTTGTTCATCGCGCCTGGCAGAATATCCCGATCCTCCCGCCGGCACCATCGACGACGTCGAAGGGATGTTGGACCTCCCGGACTTCTTAATAGTGGATCTCGACTATCACCCGCAGTCGGGCAAGAAAGTTCCTGATGTTATTGACATGGATGCCTTTAAGAGGGTGTGCGACGTGGCGTCCATCCTCAGAGAGAGTCTGGCGGCTGCTGGATTGCAATCGTATTTGAAGACTTCCGGACGAAACGGATTGCATATCTTTGTTCCCGTCAAGCGCGATCGAGAGGTGGACTTCCTCACAACGCGCACCCTTGCGCAAACGACGGCGCAACTAATCACAGGACATCATCCAGACAAAGCAACCATAGAGTTCGATATATCCAGACGCGCAGGCAAAGTATATGTCGACTGCTCATCCAACGGCACGGGTAAGACAATGGCAGCTGTATATACTCCTCGTGCATTTCCTGGTGCGCCGGTTTCTGCCCCGCTCTCATGGAATGAGCTATCGAATATACGACCGTCCGATCTTACGCTATCCGTTATGCCGCAAAGACTGGCCCAAAGAGGCGATCTCTGGAAAGACATACTGGTCAACAAACATGATTTGCATGCGCTGCTTACAAGACGCAATACATAGCAGATATGGTTTGCCTCCACGGGATAGCTGATGGATAGCCAGTGTCCAATATTTCTCTAAGGCATGCAAAATCGATTGACTTTCACTTCCGCGTGCTTTTAAATGTGCCTTCAGCTGCTCATAGGAGATGCAGCTCACTACTCGGGTAGGTGGCATTTCTGGACCGCTTGCGCGGTTTAGATTGATGCTTCGTCAATCCTAATTCAAGGTTTCACCTGGAGCCCGGATTTGCATGTGCTGCCCTGCAGCACGTCTGCAATTCCGCTCTCTTTGATTGGTTCAATGGCAGAAATGCCGCTCCGAGGAGTAAACGACTTGCCTTTCAACAGCCTGGGCGAATTAGCTTTAGAGACTGGCATTCCCGAAATTGAGCTCTGGCGTTATGCACTTCATACAGAGCGTTTTTACAGACGATTTTTCCTGCAAAAGAAAAGCGGCGGCTCCCGTTTGATCACAGCGCCAAATAAGAATTTGAAAGCTGTGCAACGCTGGATCTCCAAAAACATTTTGAGTGCGGTGCCGTTTCATTTCATTGCCACAGGTTACAAACGCGGCTGTTCGATCGTTGACAATGCGTCTCCGCACGCGAACAAAGATTTCGTTCTCAATGTCGATATCGAAAACTTTTTCGGCACCATTGACGAAGCGCGAGTCCTAAACGTCTTCATTGGATTGGGCTACAGTCCAGCTATCGCCAAAGCCTTGTCCAGGCTCACAACGTGCAGGGGCACCTTGCCTCAGGGAGCGCCTAGCTCACCGCTGCTGGCAAATCTCATTTGCCGCCCGCTCGATCACAAGCTCCACAATTTGTGCGCGTCGAGCGGCTGGACCTGCACCAGATATTGTGATGACATTTCGGTTTCGGGATATGGCAGCCACAAGGAAGTCAAAGCTAAGATCACATCTATCATCGAAAGCGAAGGTTTCAGGCTCAACAATCGCAAAGTGCGACTGGTAACAAAACTCGGCAGGCAAATGGTCACGGGTCTGGTAGTAAACCAATTCCCCAATCTGTCTCGGACACGCCGCCGTAATTTGCGGGCGGCTCTGCACCGAGCCTCACTAGAACCTGAGCAGTATCGAGACAAAGCACAACAACTCCAGGGTCAGATCTCCTTCCTAGAGATGGTGCGGCCTGACGATCCATCGCTTCCCAAATACAAAGCAATGCTCGCGAAGCTGCAGGAAGCTTGGCAATAGAGTGCATCGGTGTGCCGCTCACTCGGTGTCGTAGCTCGTATTGTTGACCCAGTACGAATTTACGGCCTGAGTCTTTACTCGCTTATCCAAAAGCATCAGGTCATAAATCAGCTCAAAGAGATAAGCTTGCTCGTCATCCGAAGAACGAACATTCGGCCGGCGTCTCAGCTCGTTAAGCAAAGCATCGTATGAAATGACGTCTGGTATCGGCTGCCAGTCCCAATTCATCAACATTACCTCCCCGTGCACGCCGCTTTTCAATGTTGCTGCCAGGTGGTCAGAGGCTTCCCTCCGGCTGCGGAAAGACGTGCAACTGCCAACAAGAGTTCCTGCCCGGGTCACAATTCTCACCTCTCGGCTTAATTCGATACTCAGCCTGAGCGAGTTCTGGTCGCATTGGCATCGGCATTCCCATTGGCATTGGCATTGGCATTCACCATGGTCATGGTATTGTTACTGATATTGGACACATCGAAACAAAACAGTTTTCAATCTGCATGATTATACGAAGAGCGACTGAGAGTGATTTCGAGAAAATAGTTACTCTGGAAATTGAAAATCTGTCTTCCAATTTGACAGCCGAGCAAAAGCAAGACGGTTTTCTATCAGCTTACTTCAACGCAGAGCAGCTGGAAGAGATCGATAAGGACATTGGCACCATTGTGGCAGCTGGAAATGGCTCAGTGCTTGGATTTCTCTGCGTGACCTCAGCTGAATTCAATCGCCGCTTTTCGTTGTCTGGAACAATGGTCGAGAAATTGAAGTAGGTCCAATTTGAAGGCAGCACGATTGACACAAGTATTGTCTGTATTTGCGGACCGGTCTGTATTGCAGCTCCAAGCAGAGGACAGGGGATTTTCGAAAAACTGTACGCCTATCTGCCCGACCTTGTTCCGAAAGGCTACAGGCTGGCCGCGACTCTCGTATCTCAGGTCAACAGCAGATCGCTCGCGGCACACAAGAAGGTGGGCATGAAGGCTGTCGATGAGTTTGAATGGAACGGGCTGACTTATGCAATTCTCGCGCGCCGATTGTCGAGCTGAATCATTTCTTGTCAGGCAGTACATCAACAATTACGATCTGAGGACGACAGAGAAAGCGCAGCCGTGGAGCATGGTGCCTTTCCAATCCGATGCCCCTGGAGATAATGAGCGTACGTCCATCATCCATTTGGATAAGGCCGCCTTGGGCCCATGCCCTTGGCACCTTTGAAAAGGTAAAAATCGGTCCTATTCCTGGTATTTGCACTTGTCCACCATGAGTGTGCCCGGCAATCAAAAGATCGGCGTCGAACCTGCTCAGGCTGAAATCCGGACCATGTCCAAACACAATATGCATTCTCCGACTGGGCGCAATCTTGAGCTGATCGTTAAAAGAATCGTTGAATCCAAGTCCGGTGAGCGTAACTTCGCCTACAGCAATCGACTCGGTCTTCTCGAAGCATTTACCTTTCAGATCACTGAAAAGCGTCGGCCATGATGCATCTTCAACGTTTCCCATAACCGCATATACGCCCAATGGCGCACCAAATCCGGTGTCCTTCAATGCTTGCTTCAGCTTCTTGGTTTGGTCGTTCAGTTCATCATATGACCAGACTTGCAGATAGTCCCCGGCAAGAAGAATCAGGTCTGGTTTTTCATCCATGATCTTCTTTAGGGCGCCTCGCTCGTAGGCGCCAATATTGTCCGTTTGCAAGTCCGCCGCAACAGCGATTTTCAAGGGCTTGGACAGTTTGTCATTCTTGATGGTGAAATGAGTTAGTTCGAGGGCTGTAGGCTCCAGAAGAAATGCATCAATGCCAACCACAGAGACCACCCATGCGATGGCAAAAAACATGCTTGCCATCATTTTGAGCTTCTTCCGTGCCAGGCAGCCGCAAATGATGAGAAAGGCTACTCCACCCAGGAAGCACCCGTACGCAAGCAATTGAATGATTTCGAAGAAGTCGTGCGCAAGCGCAAAAGGCAATGCTCCAGCTACGGTTCCATATATCACCTCAGCAAAGAGGTAGCGGCGCGCATCTTGCGGCCTATTCCTCAATATCAGGAAAACGGCAACCAAACACGCCAATATCAGCAGCAAGTAGACGGCCACTGCAGAATTGTCGCCGCTGAATAACACCGCAATCGTCGACAGGCTCATACGGCAATTTTTAGCACGCTAATGTGAAAGATTTGCGAATTTCTATCGGCGCCTTAAGCCTCCGCGAGGCGAGTCACCCCCATCCCGCAAGCCAGCGCCGTCTCCAGCCTGTTGAAGTGCGCCGCCGCCGGTATTCCGGCGACCACCCAGTCTGCCGCCGGCCTTATCACCATCCTCCCCACCTCGGCGTCCCAGCCTGCCTCCGCCATCGCTGCTTGAGGCATCTTCGCCGCCTCGCCTTCCGAATCTCCCCCCGCCATCCCTGCTTGAGGCATCTCCGCCGCCTCGCCTTCCGAATCTCCCTCCGCCATCGCTGCCTGAGGCATCTCCGCCGCCTCGCCTTCCGAATCTCCCCCCGCCATCGCTGCCTAAGGCATCTCCGCCGCCTCGCCTCCCGAATCTTCTTTGGCCGTCCGCATCACCATCACCAGCGAAGCGAGCGCTATTGGCGGCTACGAATGGGTTGTCATCGCTGTTCTTCTTCCACTTCTTGAATTGATCTGTGTTTTTGTTTTTGTGACTGGAATACCAGTCTTCCTGCTTCTGGAGATTCTCTGCATGCACAGCATTGTAAGTGCTGTAGTTGACTGAGTTGTTCGGTTGCACATATACGGCATTGCCGCTCGCATTCACATAATATGGGTTGCCTGTTCGCGGATAATACATCGGCGTTCCGTAGGGAACGTTGTTGTAATACGCATTCGTCATAGCAGCACCAGCCATGGCTCCCAATCCAGCAGCAGCGGCAGTCGCTGCAGCGGCACCTGAAGATGTGGTTTGGCTGGGCACGGGTGCGTACTGCGGCACCTCCGAAGCTTTTGCAGTCGCGGATTGAAACTGTTTGACGGCAGCAGTCAAATCAACCGGCTGACCATTCTTGTCGATGTACCAATATCCACCTTGGGCGCCCATGAAGATCTGAACGGTATTGCCGTCAACACCCGCTCCAGGCAACGGAACCACCATGCCTTTCGGCGTCACCACGCAGTCCTGTCCTTGCGGTCCGGGAACCACCTGTAAGGTCACCATAGAAACATTCGGCATCGCGCCCTGAGCTGTGCTCGTGGAAGGCGCAAACAGAAAAACAGAACCAGCCACACAAACCGACAGGAATCCAATGCTCAAATTACGCCGCACGGCCATAGTCTTTAGCTCCTGGGAGAAATCACCTGAAATGTTTTGAAGGATTGTAGCACCTATGCTCAGGCGAATGACATCATCCCAAAGGGGTACTCTTGTAAGCCGTCGTCCATTGGCCAGTGCAGCTGCTGGTCGCTGCAGCTGCTGTTCGGTGCAGCCGTTCCTGACGCCACCGGGCCTGGCACAAGGCTACTTAAGGCTCTGTGTCAGAACTGGAGCCTGCGGACCAGAGGCCATACGGCTGCTGCAGCCTTCTATGCGCAGCTAGCGAAATTCACCGGGTCGAGTGCTCTCCCAATATTGCTCAAGATCTCTTTTCGATATGCCTTTAGCATTGCGAAAGAAGCCGTCGTTCTTCATGTCGATAAGTTTGTCGTATTCTTTGATCATGAAGGCGATAATTCTCTTTTCGAGCTCATTGAACTGAGATTTCGCCAGTGCTGACGACAGCTCTTCTTGGCTCATATAGCCATCGCTGCCTGCCACGCTGGAAAACCTTTCGCGCGTGAACTTAGGGATGGAGCGAGTTGTTTCCAGATGCCTGCGTTCTGCAAGCGCGTAACCAATCAAATTCCGTATCGATTCGTTCTCCAGAACATGGGGCGGAAGCTTCACCTTCAGTGCTTCTTCAAGCGTCTTCTCCGCGTCTTCTAATTTGCGCTGGCTCAACTGCATCGCGGCCAGGCGAAATCGTTCTGTAAATGGCAGCGCGAGAGTTTGCTGCAGAGCCGTTTGCTTTTCTTTCAGCCGGGCGCGAACATCTTCATCATCAGTCTCATTGAGCGCATCTTTCACAGCCCTTACACCGAGAAGGAGCGCCTTTGCAGGGATCTGATCGCTTTGCTTGATGACGCCCAATTGCTGCTGCTCGGCTCCGCGCACATTATTGTTTTTGACCATGCTGCGCACCGGATCTCGCGCGGCAAGCAAAGTGTCAATTGAGGCAGCCGTTGCAGTGACAAGGGAAGGGAATGCGTCCTTCTCCTCAGCGGGCAGGCGCTCAATGCGACTGGTAAGCGCATCATTGAACAATCGCGCTGCTTCCGCAGTACCAGGTGCGGTGCCTGGCGCTTCCTGCCGTTTCAGAATCTCTATGCTCAGTGTCGAATGCTTGTTTGCTTTGTCCGTGTAAGCGAAGTCATTCAATTGAGCTCTGAACACATCCGAAACGTCCTGCTCCTGTCGCACTTCTGCTTGCTGTGGCCTGATATATTCCATCGTTTTCTCCGGTGTGTGTCAGTCTTTGAAATAGGTGAGTTCCGAGAAATTCCTTACGAATTTATCTAACGGCATTTCAATGGTACCACTTGTAGTGCCATCTGCGCCGCCCCAAGGATTGCGGATGATGACTGTGCCACCACCATTGCCATCAGGCTTGAAGCCGACGACAGTATATGAGTGATGAGTTGGGAAGCCATCAACGCTTGTCCCTCCCTTGCCCTTCCCCTTGTCGCCGGAGACGCTGGCCTCTATTGGTTCTTCGTTGCCTTCCGCAAAAGCATCTGTCAGCTCTTTGACTAATTGCTTTTGTGACATATCGCTAATGTCTTTACGGCTGTAGTTTTTTGCCGTCAGAAGCTCGAGCGGATCTTCAGCGTATCCACCACCATCGGCTCCCTCGGCTGGAGTGGCGCCGCCGTGTCCTTTGTACTGCTGCAGATATTTGCCATAGGCCTTCTCCATTACGCAGGCCCAGGCTCCGTCCTTGCTGCCGTAATTGTAGAGTCCCATTTCGGCCTCAGTTGGTGCCTTCACGGTGACCGGATGTTTGGGATCGCCCGGGAATGTCACCGTGTAGGTGCCATCCCCATTGTCCTTGATCATTTTGACAATCGACTCGGGATCTTGATTGGCCACCGCTGCCAGCGAAGACTCGAGATAGCAATCTCCTATGGTTCCCTGTTTGATGGCATCTGGGGTGACACTCTTGACTGGATCTTCTTTATTGGCAAACAGTTCTTTGCTGTAACCGTCGACTTGATTTTGACTGGTTCTGTACATATTCCAGTCCACGTCGCCTACCAGCTTGGCTACGTCTCCGTCTCTCATCCACTTCGCGGTGTATTCTTTGATGTCCTTCTGGCTGATAGAAGATTCAGCAAAAATCTGGTCGTTAGATTCGTTCTTGATCTCGTTGTACTTTTCCTTGAGGTGCGCAAGTATCCGCTTGTCTTGATCGGTCAAACCGTCCTTTTGCTTCAAAGCGTTGTCCACCTCATCCGAAGACAAGAGTCCGTCGCCGTTCTTATCAAAGGATTTGAAACGCTTGTCGGTCCAATCTTCCCCGTCATAGACGGCATCCGTGCGCTTGCTTCTATCAGCCTCCATCTCGTCAAATTTTTGCAGATCTTTCCTGGTAATGCCGTCGTTTTCATCGAACCATTCGTCGTCACTCAACTCTTCCAGAGCCTCTCGGTTTTTGTGGAGGGCAGCGACGACCTGTGCTTCCTGTCCGGTAAACTGCTGGTCTTCCATTGCTTGTCCCAGCTCGCTTTTGCTCAGATGCCCATCTTTGTCCTTATCTATGCGATCGAAAAGCTCGTCGCTGACTTCTTTGACTTGGCTGGGATCGAGCTTGTTGATGCGGTCAGAATAAACCGACTCCTGCTCCTTGTTGCTTGACGTCTCCTTTACGTTCTGAGCGACGAGATCAGACAGTCTGGCTTTTGTCGCTGGATCCAGATTTTTGACAGCAGAGGCGACATCATCTATTGGAGCGCCTTTAGCGACGTTTTTGATCGCTTCAACCACTGAATAATCGCTATTGCGGTTTAGTAAGTCAGAACTGAATTGTTTGACATCAATACTCCGTCCTTCGCGCCCGACTATGTTGCTCCAATTATCGTGCAAATACTTAACAGCTTTTGTTTCATTGTCAGTTAGAAGATGATCGGGACCGTATGGTGCCGGGCCGTCCTTTGCTCTTACCCGGGAATCCAGCACCAATGCGGTCTGCAAATCTTTGCGCGAAATTGACACGCCGTCCTGGGAGATGCGCCGCAGCAAACTGGGATTATCTGCGATTTCATTCAAAGCTGCGACTGCTCTGGTTCCCAGCTCTGGGTCAGGCACAATCCGGTCTTTAAGAGCAGAGCCAAACTGCTGCGTCTTGTCCACAAGAACCTCTGCACCAAGGGAGGTGGCATTATCCGCGGGCGCTCCGGCCGGCTGCTTCTCGCTGTCTTCCAGAATCAGTCCTGGAAGCAGCTGTTTGGTCTTTTCGTCCTCTTGGTTTTTACAAAGAAGGCTGTTCGCTTCTTTGTGATATGAGAGCACGTCCTCTTTAGTGAGACTGCGCGTGGACGCAGAATCAGAAGCGGCAGCATCGCCGCAATCTTTCGTTAGCGACATAGGCCGTCCTTTCCCGCGCCTGGCGAGCGAACTACACCAGCGCGAGAGCAAATCTCGGCATAGTAAAGGGATTTATGTAGAGAAGGGTAGGGGAGAAGAGGGGCTTTAGTTGTGCGCCAATTTAACCACCGTATTTTTACGATGTCAGTGGGAGAATTACGTAGTCCAACATTAAATCAGGAAAACAGCCAAAGTCACTTCGCGCTCGCTTAGCCGCAAAGAAGAGCGCGCACCAGCCCGGAAGAAATGCGCACCAGGTCGCGCTTGCCTCCGCCCGCTCGGGCGCGAATTGCCATGCCATGAAGCGCAGTGGTCAACAAACGGGCCGCGGTAGCAGGGTCGATTCCGGGGGCCAGCTCCGCTTTGTGCTTCTCGAAAATCGGCTGAAAGGTTGAATCGGCCAGAGCAATCGAATCCAGCAGCTTCCCTTTTATCGCCGCCGAGTCGCAGCATTCTTCACTGAGCAAACAAGCAATCATGCATCCAGGCGGCGTCTCATCATTCAAAATCACTGCTCCCATCCCCTTGAGAAATTCGGGCAGACCTTCGCGCAGGCTCGAGGCATTGATGAGCTTCTTTGTCGGTGGAGCTAGAAATTTCGATCTGTACCTATCTATTGCGGAAAGAAAGAGCCTTTCTTTATCGACAAAGGCAGCATATAAGCTGGGGCGGTTGATCTCCATCGCTTCAGTCAAATCATCTAATGACGTGCCGCGATAACCCTTCCGCCAAAAGACAATTATCGCCTTGTCCAGCGCCTCTTCGGTATCAAATTCCCGTGGTCTGCCTTTTGCCATATTTCTTTACTGTTCGGTACACAACTCCTTGACCAATCTCGATCATCATTCTATTATATACCAGTCAGTACATTATTGCCCGAGCCCCCTTTGTGAGGGGAGGGCAACTGCCTTTTGAAATTCAATCGTTCTTCGCTGAATCGGGCCGGCATTGGCGCCCGGTTCAAAACCCATGCCACAACTGAGGAGGTCGTTATGCCAGTTCAACAACAAGCAGATGTAAAACCGCTGCAAGGTCAAAATTTCACAGTGATTCACATGGGACCGCTTGCAGATCTGCATTCTTATAAGCTCGAGGTGCCGGCACTCAACCGCACTGTCAGGGGCAAATTATTCATTCGAGAATTGCTGGGTCTGAACAGCATGCAAATATCGGTGAACAAATTGCCGGCCGGCGCGGCAGTACCGTTTTATCACCAGCATCGAGAAAACGAGGAGTGCTACATCTTCATCAAGGGCCGCGGGCAAATGCAGATTGACAAGCAGATATTCGACGTGGAGGAAGGCTCAATGGTGCGAATCTCTACATCAGGCAGTCGGACCCTGAGAAGCAATGCGAATGAAGACCTTTACTTCATTTGCGTCCAGGCCAAAGAGCATTCTTTGAATGCAGACACGTTCGAAGATGGAATAAGAAGCGAGGAGCCGGTCACCTGGCCGCAATAACGCTGCGCGCGCCAGCGAAGGGGCGGCGCGTTTTGCACTTATTTGCAACTCACTCCGCCCTTCTGCGCGTTTTTGCAGTCACTGTGCATTTTCTGCACGCTTGCCAGTATTGCGCATTTGTGCGTCACCCTATTTGCGTTGCGTCACAGCTGGAATTGTCATTTGCTGTCAATCTTGCTCGATACATTTGCGGTGTGCTCAAGCAAATTGAGCATTTCGAACAATGACTCGCCTTCGTTCAGGCGCTCTAAGACCACTGTTTCCTTGCGTTGAATTTCTTCAGCAATCGGCAATGTCTCTTCGAGCTCTTTCATCGTCGTCACTATAAGTCCGTCATCGTCACCAAATACGATGTCGCCTGGCTCTACTGTGACGCCACCGCATGTAATAGCGATTTGCTGCTCGCAAATCTGGATTGCCGTACCGGCCGCAGGTAATATTGCCCGTGCGTAAATGGGCAATGCCAACTGCCGCAGCGTGCGAGAATCTCGGCAAGCACCGTCGATGACTATTCCAGCCAACCCGCGGCGGATGGCTTCCGTGCAAAACAGTTCGCCAGCCAGAGCCTTTTCGCCGCCTTGTCCGTCAATGACAAGAACATCGTCCTCCCCAGCCTCGCCAAGGGCTTGAACGACAGTCAGAAAATCGTTGCGGCAGCGAACTGTTCGCGCCTTGCCTATAAGTTTCAATCCACTTGAAAGTGGCCGTATTGCCGGATCAAATACTCTAACAGTCTTCCGCGCGTCGCAAATGCATGCCGTATCCAGTCCTTTCAAACGCCTTTTGACTTCAGCGAAGTCCATACTGCCTCCCGTTTGCCCGCAATGTACCACTCTGTGCCGCTCTATATCCTAGCAAAAGCGCGCTTTTCAAACGGGAGGGGAATGTGATCCAAACGCCTTTTTATCGGACAGACAGATGCCCATCCGAACCGGGAGCCGCCGGGAAGGCAGAGGGCTCGGGAGAAAGCAGCAAGAAGCTTGCTCCCCGCGCCGGACAATGAATGGGTTAAGATGGCAAATGACAAGGGCGTAATTCCAAGGACACCGATCGATGCCGGCCGACGATCGCGAACGTGAGAAGACTGGGCTCTGCGGCGACAATGGCGAACTTTCGGATGAAAGCTCGCCACAGGGATCGTTCATCTCGCTCCTTGCCAGGCACGCAGCCCTTCCGGAAGGTTACATAATCGGCGATCGATATAAAGTTTTGTCCCTGATCGGGCACGGGGGGATGGGCACCGTCTACAAAGTCGAGCAAATCTTTCTAAAAAAGCAATTCGCTCTCAAGATTCTCACCACGGTCCAATTGCCGGAGATTGCAATACGCCGATTCCAGAAAGAAGCACGAGCAGCGAGCAAACTAGACCATCGAAATTTAGTCAAGGCCCACGAATTTGGATTGATTGAAAATCAACTGCCATATTTCGTCATGGATCTGGTAGAGGGCAAGACGCTTACACAATATCTCAAACAAATTGGAACGATCTCCGTCGAGGATGCGTTGCGCTTGTTCCCGCCGATATGTTTTGGCCTGGCCTTCGCTCACCAGCAGGGAGTTGTGCATCGAGATCTAAAGCCGAGCAACATTATTCTTACGAAAACTGATTCTGTGACCAGCGAATACACAGCCAAAGTAGTCGATTTTGGCATTGCGAAAATGATCGAGGGCGAGGGTGGCGAAGCGCTTACAAGGACTGGTGAGGTCTTCGGAACACCGCTTTACATGAGCCCCGAGCAGTGCACCGGCATGAAAGTCGATCACCGCTCGGACATATACTCATTTGGCTGTGTGATGTTCGAGGCACTGACTGGTGCACCACCATTTGCGGGTGAGACAGCGCTCGCGACAATGATGCGTCACCAATCAGAACAGCCGCAAAGTCTGAAAGAAGCGTCGCTCGGAAGAGAGTACCCGGAAACCCTGGAGAAAATCGTTCGCCGCTGCCTGGAGAAAAATCCTGATGCACGATATCAGAGTTTTCTCGAGCTCGCCAACGATCTCATGATGTTGCAGCGCGAGCCGGAGACCATTCAGATTGATGCACAGCAAGTCGCGCTCGCCGTCGCCGAAAGGCGGACGAACATCGCTTTCATGATCGTCGGTGCAATCGGCTTCTTGTTACTCGGCGCCACTGCAGGTTACTTCGTGGGCAAGGGATCTCAACCAGCGCCGGCAGTTCTTCCGCCTGTCGAAAGTATCACTACTAAGCCGGATACGTATAATTTCGAGCGTTCATACTTCTCGACAAAGGAAGGTGATGGTGCGGGCAGACGGCGCCAGTTTGTATTTCCATTGGACGTCGCTCGCAAATCAATCTTCCGCGTCGGATCCGAGCCATCGGATCCTGACAAAGCGGTCGACGCCGTGGGAAGAAGAGAGCTAGACATCCCAGTCTGCCTATTTCTTGACTCGCTCTTTTGCCAATCTCATCTTCGTGAACTAAATCGTTTCAGGCAAGATGAGGTACGCGCCGTCACCATCATCTACAGGGTGAAGGATTATCTGGAAGCCGTAGAGCAGGCAGATATCAGTCGAGTATCAGACGAGACTTTGGCATTTGTGCGCAATTTCGACCGCCTGACTTATCTTAACGTCCAGGATTCTAAGACATCAGACGTGGGGCTCAGTTATTTGATAGATCACAGTCCGTTGAAAGTGCTCATGGTTTCAAACACACGCGTCACCGGAAAGGGCCTCGCCAAACTTAATTTCGAGAAAATGATTCACTTCAGAGCCGATGCCATACCGGAAATCAATCTGGTACTTCCGAAGCTCGCAAAGGCGCCTCTGTCCGTTCTCTCTCTCGAAGATACCGATCTAGACGACTCCAGTGCCCAGCACATCTCGCGAATCGCATCCCTGGACAATTTGAACATCCGCAACAATCCAAAGATCACTGAGCACGGTATAGCTTATCTTTCGAAACTGCCCCGACTGACGGCCATAAATATCGACCTGATTCCGATCACTCCAGGTATCTGCGAAGCACTTGCGAGAATGAAACAGCTCACCCATATTTCTGTTGAAGGCACAGGGTTGGATGACGCAGGACTCGAGCGCATAAGCCAAAAACAGTCGCTGGTGGACATACATCTTGGACACAATCCAAAAGTAACAGATAGGGGCTTGTCGCATCTCACGAAATTGAAGAATTTGACCCGTCTTCATCTTACAAGTACCCCTCGAGGCTCAGGATCGCGTCCAACCCTCGAGAAAATGACCCAGTTGAGAACGCTCATTTTATGCTCGGATGGCTGGACCATGGATGAGCAGAATGCCTTGAAGGCCGCCTTGCCTAAGTGCGACGTGCAATTCGGGAAGCCAGAAGGCAAGGAGCACGGCGGCCGGTTCGGCAAATTCGCAAAGGAATTGAAAAAGATTCTCCGACACTGGGAGTAAGACAGGCTCGGGACGTGGATTTCAGCCACAATTGGGTATATAGGTAGTGAACCCATCGATGTTCATTATCCGGCGAGAAATATTCGTGGGCAGCACTACCAAAAACCAGGCATTAGAAGCACAAACGACACCCGCTGGTGAAAGTTTCACACCCGCTTCATGGTCCCGGTCAGCAGGTCTTGCCTTGCGTGAAGCAACGCAATCTAAGGACATTTCGCTAAGTATTCAATCGTCGTCGCTGGATTTCGTCATGCTGCAAGATGCCCGAGCGGCGACTTCTCAAAACCCGTCCGGCGTGGTTGGAATGGAGTTGATAGGCGGCTTTGGTGACATGGCCATCGCCGGGCAAGCATTCGACACCGCTCAACGGATGGCAATTGAGATTAGAAACGGAACGTCTCAGCTTGATGCCAGCCGAGGGAAGGATTACGTCAAATCATTCGTCGACACTCTGTTTGGCACGCTTCCCCTGCTGCGCGACTAACTCATTCGAGGCTCGTCCTCGTCATTCATGGATCCCATCAACTACAGTAAGTGGCAAAACATCAGACGATAGGCAGGACGAAAAGTGGCTTTTGTTGCGGAAAAATCAATCTTCACCGTTCGTCGCAAGATACGAAAGTGGTCTGCGCTCGCCCTGGGACCGCTTTTTGCGCTCGCTTTCTATCTTCCCAATGTCTTGCCTGCGCAAAGCTGGGAATGCCAAATCTATTTGAGCGCGGCAGTGATTACGCTCAACGTGTATGTTTTCGTCTGGCTGGCATCGCTGTCCGACACGCTTGCATCCCCTGTGTGGTTGCGCAATCTCGTAAAGTTGAATTGGAAGACTTATTTGATTCTCGCCGGCGTGCTCTTGGTAGCGTATGTGGTGCTGAAGCTGTACGTTCCGTTTGGAACCAAGTTGTTGCCAGCAGTTTTGACTATGACCTACATCGCTATTTTTGCCTGGTGTGCTGGATTGGCATTTGTGCTTGCAAAGCATGGCAAAGACCTCAAGCAGGAGTTTGGACTGTATCCTGTTCTTTTGATAGCCGTTGCTTGTTTTGCGTTCGTTGCCTATGCCTGGGTGATGACGGCTTCTTACCAGAGCACGCTGCTTGCCATGTCAGCAATGTTCCTCGCCTTATCAGCAGGACTCTTGTGTAACAGCAAGAAAGCAGCGAGCAAGGAGCGCCTGAGGGCTGTTTCCTATTGGTCGGTAGGCGCTTTTCCTCTCTGGGCAATCTTGAATGCCATTTGGCCATCCGACTGGAACGCCTATTACCTCGTCATGGTTGGGCTGCTCACGACAGGCGTCTCAGCAAATGTCGTCCGACGAGAAAGCGCAAAGCGACTGGAAAGCACAGTATATGAATTGCAAGAAAGAATGCGCATCATCAAAGAGCAGCTTCCCTTGAGCAACAAATCAGGACTGGATCCAGTTGACGGCACTCTGCTGCAGTTACGCAAACAGATTCTCGAGTACAGAGAAGACGGAATCTTAGATCCCAGGGACGAGTGACTTGTCACCGGATTGAGGCTCGCTGTGAATGGAGAGCTGGGCGGACACTGTGTTTTCGTTTCATTTACTCGTCGCGGAGCGAAAAATCCTTCTAAGCGGATCTAGATCTACATCTACGGACTCTGTCCCGCAGGATAACTCTGCCGGCGAAGTTCTTCCGTCACGCGCTTGAAGTTTGCGTCCTGAATACGTCCCATCTCTCTTGTATACTCTTGCGCGCGCCTTATCTGCTCCAACTGCTGTCTCCGCAACTCTGCCTCCTCTTGCAACGTCGTCACATCGATGGATGTGGGGTGCGAGACAGCAGCGCTCTGCGGAGGAACAGCGGGAATCGAAGGCGTAACTTGAATGGGCGCGTTTGCTGGTACTGATGGAGCTTGATTGCTCTGGCTGCTCACCGTAGGATTCAACTGAATGATGTCGTTAGCCTGCCGGACAAGCTCCGTCCGCGCAGCTTCGTCAACGATGCCCGATGCGGATTTGATTGCCCCTTCTGCCTGTATGCACGCCTGCCTCTTCCATGGGATGCTGGAGTAAAAGTGCGCGCTTTCAAGCCAAGCCTCCGTTTTTTTCTCGGCGTCCATGGTGGACGATTTTTCGTATGCTTGCAACGCCTTCTCATAAAACGAGGCAGCATTCTCGCGCTTGTTGTCAGCTTTTGCCGCAAGCCTAGCATCAGCAAGCTCTATGTCTCCCAGAATCTCCGCCTGTGGTTTCCACTTATCGGCAAGCCCTCTTGCCTCAGTCAATGCAGCTCGCGCTTGGCGAAACAGACCTCGCAACGTTTGCGCTTCGGCAGCACCTACAAGCGCACCGAGGTAATCTTCTCGGAAATCATTCTGCCTGTCTTTCAATAACTTCAGCGCTTCGCTGAAATCATTGAACGCTTTTACGTAATCGGACTCAAAAAGGGCGATTTTTCCCAAAGAGATGTGAATCCGGGCCGCCGTTAGAGAGTCATTCTTCTTTTTGGCACTTGCCAATGCGGAGGCGAACTGGAGTTTGGCCTCTTTCCAGTGTGCTTTCCCGAGCGCAAGCGATTGCTTCGCACTCTCGAGGGTGCTCTTTTGCTCCGTGCAGCCAGCAAGCAAGAAGCCACTCCAGGGAAAAAGAACGGCAATAATAAAGGCAACAAGCTTATTGGCTGGCTTTGATGCAGGTGGCATTTTACGTCCCTGTGGCGAATGGACTAGCACATCGATTGAGAGCACTTTGCCATTTAAAGTCAGTGTTCGGCGCCGGAACACCTTTCATATACCACCGGCCTCTTTAATCCAAGCGACAACCATGCGAGACTTCACACAACAGCAGCTCAGCCGTCCCGTTGACAACGGAGCTATAAGCAATACAATGTGAGGACCCCACCTTCGAAGTAATCAACTTAGGACGCTAGACGGCTCACCCCGCTGCATAGTCTCCAATTCTTGTGAACGAATGTTCACGGGGAGGTTGCGTGTCAGCTTTGCCGGAAGCCGATAGCACAGCAGCGGGCGAATATTCAAAATCGGGCGCCGATCGGGTTGCATCCTCCGGTAATGACGATATCGCCAGCAGGGCTCAAGCAGCTCTTTCTCATCTGGGACAAGAATTGCTTCGCACTGCCAATGGTGACACATTCACCTTGCACAATCCCCTGGCGATTCAAAAAGCTGCTCGTTCGGTTGTCGCGGAGTGGGAAAAGAGCTTAGACCGCGCACCGCGCCCAAACGATCGACAAATTCCGCGAGATGTTGCCGCCTTCAGGGACATCCGGAGCATCAAAGACGCGTGTCGACAGCCCCTTGCTGCTGTTCGATTCCTTCTCTGCCTATCTCGAAAGCAATGCGACCGTCAGCAAACAGAACAAAACAGGAGTTCTGGAGGATTTGCTGCGCCACTACTCGGGCACCAGACGCCCGACCTCGCCATCGCTGTCCGAGCCGCACAAAACATGAGCCGCATTTCATCATCGGAAGTTGAGGATCAGGGAAATCCCTGAGGCTGATCTGGAGTTTATGGTCCTCACGGCTGCTTTCGCCCAATCTAACATGGCAAGAAGAAGCGGGAGGATGTACCGTGCTCGAAATTTGTGGTGGCATTCTTTTTTTGTCGATCATGGTGCTCCTGTCAGGAGTGAAATTCGTCCGCGAATACAATCGGCTGGTTGTCTTTCGCTTAGGGAGAGTACATTGCTCCAAAGGTCCGGGAGTACAAATGGTTTTGCCCATAATCGATCGAGAAGTTGTTGTCGACACGCGCATCATAGCCTCCCCGATTCCAACGATAGATTGCACAACAGCAGACAATCAAAAGGTCAAGTTGTCGGCATTGTGCACATTTCAAATAGTCGATCCGGTGAGAGCCGTGCTCAAAGTCGACGATCCCATTCGAGCGACCATTGAGAATTCACAAGCCGTGCTTCACGATGTGATCAGCATGCACAGCTTGCAAGATTTCATCCTGGGAAGAGGCGAGCTGAACTGCAATGTGAAAACTGAGCTGAGCAAGCGAACGCGAAGGTGGGGAGTGCGCATCACATCGGTAGAGCTCAAAGAGGTAATCGTCCCAGACAGAGCAAACAAGATGGAAGCGCACCCAACAACTGAGGCATCAGCGGGCTAACCAACAAACAATCAGCAAACCGAGGAATCAGCAGCACGCGAACTGATGCTGATACATCAACGCCAGATAAGCCGGACAAGCGAAACACCTCGCTCATCACCACCTCAATCGGCGATTGGAAACTCATCGCAACCCTGCGAACTACCGGCAGTGTCAACACTTCACGGCGAATCCGAAGTCGGAACTTATCTCCAGGCGGGTCACCGTACTATGACCGGGACCAGCACATGGAGTTGCTGACCAAAGCGATTCCTTGTATTCTTGTCATCCACTGTCTTTGATTGTGAAAAATTGGATTGTGCAAATGAAGTTCGCAAAGCAAAACTCACTTCTTGTAACCGCTCTTGCAGTCGCCGGGTTTCTGTCAGGAGGGCTATGCGCCAATGCAGCATCCCCGCCGTCTTCGCCGGACAACGTGAGCGCTTCCGATTCGGAGCCAACCGAGACTTATGTCCATTCCACAGGGGTAAGCTTCTCTTATCCAAAAGGATGGAAAGTCGAAAAGCATCCCGACAAAGATACTCTCGTCAAGGTCTCGTCGGAGAGGGCCGCCTGCGACATTTCCCTTTCCGCCTCCGACAATGAATTGAATCTTCGATTGACAGACTGGCTCAATATCGTTGATCGATATTTTCTCTCCAAACTTCCCGGGTTCAAAGAGCTGAGCAGGGAATACGTACTCATAGGGCGGCACAAGAACATTCCGGCGCTTTCACGGCAGCTCAAGCTTACATATCAGGGATATCCGGTACGTCAACAGCAAGTTTTGATTCCTGCCGAAAAGAGGATTTACAATTTTGCATTTACCCAACTGCTGATACCACAACAACCTAACATGATGGCATGGGCACAAACGCTCAGCAGCATCGAACTGCCCCAACAAATGGTATCGTATGCGGTGAGCGCTCTTCCCGAGGCAAGGACAGCGCCCAGGAAAGACGCTGCAGATGTCGCTGCCTGCGGAAACATCGGATCCTGTCCGCTCTACGTAACTGCTCGGCCAAACCCTGCGCTGCCGTTGGAACAAAAGATCGAGGCCGTATTGCCGAGAAAAGAAGAGGAGCGTTGGCTGCAGGTCCCATGGGAGTGCAATTTGACCGCAGCCCGAGCGCGAGCGCAACAACAACACAAGCCGCTTTTCGTCTGGAGTATGGATGGCAATGTGTTGGGAGCGACTTGAGGCAATGGACACTTGAGCCGTGTGCTCATGAACGATCCAAAGATAATTTCCTACATTCTCCGCGAGTTCATTCCGGTAAATGGCGCTGTTGAATTGCTTCAACCAAGCCGTTATGGGGCGCACGAATCGCCAGCTTCTCAGTGGTTTGAAGAACGCGCCAAAAATGCTATTAAGACACAGCAGCCGAACTTCTGGGAACAGTTCAAGACAACTCAAGGCTTTTACGTCATGAGTGCAGACGGACAGGTATTCATGTACAAGATAGGTCTGGCGTATGAGGCGGATGATTTCTTGAGAGAACTCGACAGAGCTGTGCAGGAGTTTCACCGATCTGCACCGGCAGCGGTGCGCATAACCCAGGATGAAATAGCCCGCAGCGGTCCGCTCCAACCAGAAGCAGGCACCTCCGTTGTCCGCATATACAGCCGCATTGCACCGATAGGGCAAAACTCTTCACTATCAGAACGCAGCATCGGCAGGGATCACATGTGGATATTTGCGGATGAGGTGAAACAAATCATTTCCGACGCACACAGCCCGAACGTCAATGTAGAAATGCCACGTTCACTTACAGCACGAATGGTGCGGTTTCAACTGCTCAACCATGTCGGCAACATTATGCAGCCGTGGGACGAGAAACATGTAAAGACAGCAGATTTCAAAGTGAGATTATTGAGCAACAGCGGCAACATCCGCAAATATGCCTTTACGGGGCGTTTCGTATCGCAGTGCAATCGTTTTGCCGAGCATGGTGCTGGAATGATGGACGGAACAATCTCCGGCAACATGGAAATAGACGCGTCCACAGCGAAAATTTCTCGCTTCCGGGCTTATGGCGAAGCAGAATCGCAGGGGCGCAACGACTCCTTGTCGCGAGATCGCAAATATCCAGTGGCTTTTGCAATGGTCGAAGCAAATGATCGCGTCGCCCAGACCACGCCTCCCATTTGGTACGGCATAAGCCCAATCTTCAGGCAGATTTATCGCCAACCAACACTGGCATTCTGGAAATAAGCCGGCAGGTGCGTTTCCAAATGTGGTGAGATAAGACGCTTCAGTCTTTCCGACGTCAATGGCGCGACGTCTTTCCTTCAAATTCAGCTCGCCATTGCAAGTACCTAAAAAGAAGTCTTTCGCTCGACCTTAGTTAGTTCGAAACATATCTATTGCTGGCTGCCAACTTGCGAGATTTGTCTATCCACTCCTGAGTCTGTTCGCTAAGCACGCTTAGAGGAACCGCTCCCATGCCCAGCACATGATCGTGAAAAGCACGCACATCGAATTTGTCGCCCAGCTCAGCTCTTGCCTTTTGCTTCAACTCTTTGATCCTTAGCTGTCCAAGCTTATAGGCTAGCGCCTGTCCCGGCCAAACGATGTAGCGGTCGACCTCCACCTCTATGTCATGAATAGGCTTGCTGGAGTTCTCCTTGAAGAAATCAATTGCCTGCTGCCGCGTCCAGCCCTTCGCATGTATGCCGGTGTCGAGCACAAGACGGATTGAACGCCACATGTCGAAACTGAGCTGTCCAAATTTTGAATACGTATCCTTGTACATTCCCAGCTCACTGCCCAGACTTTCGGCGTAGAGTCCCCAGCCTTCAACATAAGCGGTAAAGCCCCCGTGCTTGCGAAAATCCGGAAGCGATTCCATCTCCTGAGCCAGAGAAATCTGCAGGTGATGACCGGGCACGGCTTCGTGCAGCGTAAGTGGCTCCATCTCCCATTTTGGTCGCGACTTCAAATCGTAAGTGTTGGCGAAGAACACTCCCGCTCGCCCGGGATTCAAGTTGCCCGAACGATAGTATGCAGTCGGCTGCGCCTTTTCGGAAAAAGCCGGCACGGGCTCAATACCATACTGCAGCCTGGGCAGTTTGCCGAATTGCTTGATCAACTCCGGATCAATTCGCTTGGCGATGTCGCGATAGCCTATGAGGAGATCGTCGGCATTATCGTAGAAGAATCTCTTGTCCGTTCGCAAATACTGCAGGAATTCCTGAAAGGAGCCCTGAAAGCCGCTTTTGGCCGCAAGCGCTTCCATCTCAGAGCGTATTCTTTTAACTTCCGACAATCCTATCTCGTGAATTTCCTCAGGGGTTAGATTCAATGTGGTGCTCGATTTCACTTTGTGCGCATACCATTGCTTGCCCTCGGGCAAATCTGCGAGGCTTATCGAATCGCGGCACTTTGGCTCGTACTGGCTGACGAAGAAGTCGAGCATCTTCTTATAGGACGGCACGACGGAGTCGCGAATTGTGCTCACGGCAGCGGCGCGTAGTCTTGCTTGCTCGGCGGATGAAATAGTTGCGGGAAAGTTTTTGAAGGGCTCGAACAGTGGGCTCTTTTCCGGGTATTCCACAATCTGGCTTTTGATCTGCCTGGGCACGTCGCGCAATGTGATTCTTGGCGGCGTGATGTTTTTCTTCAACCCTTCGTTCATAAGAGCCAGTGTCTGCTCGATCACTACCGGTATGCCACGCAATCGCGAGAGTATGTCTTCATAATCGCGCACAGTTGCATTCGGATTTTGTACCAGGGTAAGGGCCGCCGTTTGCTGCACGCCCTCCAATTGGCACACCGGCAGGAGCTCTCCAGGAAAGCGTCTTCCTTCGACGGCCACATCAAGACTGTATTTGAAGATGTCGTAATTCAGCCTGTCTTGCTCGTCCAATTGGGAGCGATCAATGCTTTTGAGAGCTTTCAAAGGAGCATCCAACTCCCGCTTTCGCCTTTTAATCGATTCCATTGAGTCGTCAGTCCAACGTCCATTCCTGCCAGGCTCCCCGACACTCGTTGCCCATTCAGGATATTCGTCCATCTGATGGCGCCAGTCCAGTTTGAAGATCTCCCAGAGCCGATCGCGCTCGCTCTTCTTTCCTGCGCTCGCCGCAATTCCGGCCATCATCTTCTCATATGGCGTCTCTTTGGCCGCTTGCACTGGACATACAATGGTCAGAGCGCATAGCACCGCCGGCACTACCACTCGCAAAGGCAATCGCATCGACGTTCTCCTCACAAATCATTTGAACTGGGCATCCATCAAGGACGGAAAATCTACAGAGCCCCATGACTTCCTCGCATGATCCGTCGCAGTGATTGTCTCATACTCGGAACGCTCAACAGTGTCGGATTCGCCTCCACATCTGTGGTCACGTATTAATGTTGCAGATTTCCGTTTTCGCAATTGCCACAAAACGTGATTTTCCAATGCCCTCCAAGTTAGAATGGGATTTAAGATGACGGACTCTGGAGGTCGCTTGGGTTGATACCGCAGTCTTTGTTCATCAGGAGCTCGACGATACTTCTCTTAGCATTAGCACTTTCGGCTTGCTCACCAAGTGTAGAACAGGCGCATAAGGCTAACAACAGAAGCCATGTCCTCCCTGAGCAGGTTTATGCTAACTGCCTGTTTTGAATGCAGTAAGTCCCACATCTGCTTGAGCACAGCGGAAGGGTTTGATAATCCCACGGCATGAAACACTCCCTTTGGCTTTTCTCGAATACCCAAAAGGATTACACCGCCATAGGTGTTCGCCATTGCGGAATAACTTTCCAAGGCGCTTCTCGGAAACTCGCCTTTGCCATCTCTGCCTAGCGCCTCCTTAACCTCAAGCGATACGTCTTCTTCGATATTCAAAACATCGAGGATATCTACTGTACTGAGTGGGGTGTGGTTGTACTCACGTCTTCTTCCAAGCTCACCATATCTGGTGGCGCGCCGTTTACTTTGTCTGCGTTCACGCGGTCGGTCCAGCGGTCACACATATGTCACACGTGACCACTTTTCCTACCCCATAATTCCGAACCCGGAATCTCGAAAAATTGGTGCCGAAGGTCGGAGTCGAACCGACACGGGGTTTAAGCCCCGGCTGATTTTGAGTCAGCTGCGTCTGCCATTTCGCCACTTCGGCATGGGTGGAATACATTTTACACTAAGAGGAATGGCGCTGGGGCACAATGTAAGTACCACTGACATCCACACAAAGTACCTCGGAAGTACCTCGAATACCAAGGACAAAGAGTTGCCAAAGAGACCGAAGCGCATCCTGATAACAGGCTTTGATGCCTTTGATAAGCACCGCAGCAATCCCAGCGAGCTGTTGGTAGGCACCCTGTCCGAAACCCTAACAGAAAAGGGCAAAGATAGCGTGATCATTGAGACGCTGGTGTTGCCCACATGCTGCAACAAAGCCTGGTCGAAGCTCAGGCGGCGGCTAAACTCAGCCAATGGCGACTACTCGACGATAATCATGACAGGACTTGCCCACACGCGGACAAAACTGTCGCTGGAGCGATTCGCTCTCAACATCAGAGATTATCGAGTGAAGGACAATGGCGGGCATCAATTCGACGATGTGAAGATCGAACGTCGCGGACCCGATGCCCTGAGAACTATCGCGCCCCTTGCTGTATTGAAAGCGGCTCTCAATCGAAAAGGCTTTCCCTGCGACATCTCCAATCATGCCGGTACGTTCATTTGTAATGAGATTTACTATCGCGCGCTGTTTCACCAGCTTCAGGTTGGCTCCGACGCTCCTGTGCTGTTCGTCCACATTCCATTACCCAGAACATATTTAAGGACCCTCCGCGCGGGAGCGCAAGGGAGACGCCGAGCCCCGTCACTCAACGGATACAGCGCTGTGGAGCATATGGCGCGAGGAATTGAAGCAGCCGCTCTGTTATGTCTGAGAGGCTAGACGAACACTTCTATGCTGTCCTTCCTCGGGGCACCACAGAACTTTGTCGATTGGCTGAGCGGAAGCCGATCTTGCTGGCTCTCCCTCCGCCAGAGTGGCGCCCAAATTGTCGACTCATAATGGGCGGAAGCCGATCTCGCTAGCTGTGCTCCCCCGGAGCGATGCCGAAATTGTCGACTAATAACGGATGGACACCGATCGCGTCAGCTGTGCGCCATCGGACCGGCGCCAAAACTGTCCACTAATAACGGGCGGAAGCCGATCTCGCCGGCTGTCTTTCCCGGAGAGGCGCCCCAACGCGCCAATACAAGCGCCCGCTGGTGGGTCTTTGGCGCTATTGTTACGTCATGTAAACCGCAGCTTAACTCTGGCACATCTTCCTCTAATAGCTGGCCGGTGTCCGTTGAGTCCTTATCGCGGTTGAAACGGCTGCTATGTCAGCCATGGGTATAGGAGTTGCTTAAATGTTCACGCTTATGGAGCTTTCAAACCATCTGGCGAACCTGGCGTCAGGCGTTGGATTTCTCGAGTCGGACAAGGTCGCCGAGAAGGAGCAGCCTCTGGAGCTTGATGCAAGGGACAATCAAGAGATCGGCAAATTGCTCGACAAAGTGTTCGCGCCGTTGCCACAGCCAAGCAAGGAAGACCTCAGCAAGTTTGTGAAAGTCAACGCAATTAGAGACGAAGATCTGGACAAGAAACTGCCCGCGGCGGTGGAGATATTCGACTTCGAAACCATAAACACTCCGGCCAACAATCGATTAAGCGTCAATGCTGGTCCCCTCTTAATGGCGCCCGCACATTGCCTCTGGATGCAAGCTCCGTAGGAAGCGAGCACAGCCATCTGCGCGCATCGTTATCCTAGACCGCCGCATCACCAAATCGAGACGAGCGCATCCCACTCAGACCGCCGCATCACCAAATCGAGACGAGCGCATCCCGCTCAGACCGCCGCATCACCAAATAGGACGCAGGCATGGCTGCACTAGTGTCTGCATCCAAGTGCACATCATCCGCCACACAGGCAAGAGCAATCCGGCGCCTCAATTGTGCTTGGCACGATCGTCCGCCACTGCATATGGTGCCAACCCGCGAATCGCAACTCACAGCGGAGGCAGTTTCGGAAGCCTCGGCAGTTTCGGCTGGGGAATTTTCGGCAATTTTGGCTCCGGAAGCTTCGGCACTTCGGGCAGCTTGGGAGTAGAACACCAATCATCTCTGCCCGCCGTACAACGCACGCAGCGGTTGCGGGATTTGCTGAAATGTTGCGAACACACCGTGTGCCCGCAGCCCAAACAACTGTGTCCCTTGCTGCCGCCGACGTCGGGTAGAGGCACAAGAGGAGCACTTACTGGTTTGCCGCACACTGCACAACAAAAACTGATAGGTTCGTCGGAAGTAATAGACATAAGCAATCCCCTATTCTCACGACCATTTCTATTCTAATTCAAATTGGCGGAAATTCCGCTATGATCCCCGTTCGAAAACCGGAAAGCCAGTCCCACTACGCCACAAACCAGCTTAACCATTGAAAGGGGTTTAACAGTTATGAAGCGCTACATGGTGAGCATCGATCAGGGCACAACGAGTTGTCGCGCAATTGTTTTTGACAAGAACGGTAAGGTTGTCGGGCTGGGGCAGAAGGAGTTCACGCAAAACTTTCCCAAGCCGGGTTGGGTGGAGCATGACCCCCTGGAAATCGTTCGCGTCCAGGTGCAATGCGTGAAGGAGGCAGTTAAGAATGCGGGAGTAGAGGCTGACGAAATCGCTGCCGTAGGCATCACCAACCAGCGTGAAACAACAGTTGTCTGGGACCGCGAAACAGGCAAGCCCCTCTATCCGGCAATCGTCTGGCAGTGCAGGCGCACGCAAGACATGGCGGAGGAGTTGAAATCCACGCACCTTGATGTTATCCGCCACAAAACCGGGCTGGTTCCCGACGCCTATTTTTCCGGTCCCAAGATTCGTTGGATTCTCGACAATGTGCGCAACGCCCGTGATCTTGCAGACGCCGGCAAATTGGCATTCGGAACCATCGACACCTGGCTCGTCTGGAGCTTGACCAAAGAAAAGAATCACCTCACCGAGCCGAGCAACGCTTCCCGCACTATGCTTTTCAACATAGAAACACTCGACTGGGATGATGAGCTGTTGAAGCTGATGTACGTTCCCCGCTCTATGATGCCGGCTGTGGTGGCATCTGATGCTAATTTCGGAACCACGCGTGAAGATCTTGTTGGTTTATCCGCACCGATTTTGAGCGTAATGGGAGACCAGCAAGCGGCTTTGTTCGGGCAATGTTGTTTTGAAACCGGCATGGCGAAGTGCACCTACGGAACGGGCAGTTTTCTCCTCGCCAATATAGGTCATGAAAAGCGCGAGGCAAGGGGTCTGTTAACGACAGTCGCCTGGAAGCTCGAAGACCAGCCAGTCACCTACGCATTCGAAGGCGCTATTTTCATTGCCGGGGCGGCAGTGCAGTGGCTGCGCGACGGCCTGGGAATCATCGAATCCAGCAGCGAAACCGAGGCAATGGCAAAATCGCTGCAGTCAAACGAGGGGGTTTACTTTGTTCCTGCTCTGGTCGGACTGGGATCGCCGTGGTGGAACTCGGATGTGCGGGGAACCATCGTCGGGCTCACGCGTGGCAGCGGTCGCGCCCATCTGGCCCGCGCCGCGCTGGAGTCGATGGCGTACCAAATTCGTGACGTGTCGGAGGACATGCACAGCCACGGGGCCGACATGTCTGAATTGCGTGTCGACGGCGGTGCCACCAATAATGGATTCCTGCTCCAATTCCAGGCGGACATACTGGGCGTGCCTGTTTTACGTGCCTCGCAGGTGGAGGCAACCGCCTGGGGAGTGGCCGCTCTGTCCGGGCTCAAGGCGGGGATATTCGAAAGCCTGGACGAAATCGCCCAGCAGTGGTCATCGGACGTAAAAATTTCGCCCCAGGAAAGCCGGCAGGAAGATTATGCCGGCTGGCAAAAGGCCTTGAAGGGCGCGTTTGCCTGCGCCGACAAAAACGGACAGATCGAAGATTAAGCAGGCAAAAGAGCCTGCAGATGTGGTTTTCCACTCTGGGAGCGCTCCACTCGTTAATGAAGGTTTCACAATTGAATCCCCCAATTTAGTGAAAATCGCGTATTTACTTCCCTGTTGCATAGGCATAAACTGAAATAACCTCAAACATTTACCAGTCCCTTCTAGAGTAAGCCCACAAGGTTGGCGGGCGGTTCGCCGCGCATTTGCATATCGCGAAAGAGGCGCCCTGCGCTCGGATTTTGCATCCCAATTTTCCTTCGAAAAACCAATGTTCAATCCCGATCCTATATATATGGAAACCGCAACGGAAACTGCTCGCAAGTCGATATCAGCGCGCAAATTCTGCAATTCTACGGAAACTGCAACGGAAACCGCTCGCCAGCGCAACACACGAGGAGCGATGACCGGAATTGTGGCAATCGTCGCGCTGGTGATCATGCTGCTCGGCATTTGCTTCTTCTTTGCTGCACGCATTATGGGCGGCAGTCGCGAGCTCGACAATATCACCGACTCCGCAGTGTTGAACGCCGCCAAATACTCCCTCAATGGCTTTTCAGTGACCCTCCCCATTCAAGGCGTGCAAGACACGAAATACTTCATTGGATTGGGAAGAATCTCTGCCGACAAAATCGATTTGCTCACATACAACCGTGTTGTTGCTCAAGCCTATCTGGTGACGGCAAATGCCAGAGAATTGGGCGTCAATGAAGCGGAAAAGCACGCCAATATGGTTTGTCTGCATGCTTCACGTATCGGCAAGGCGCTCAACGAAGAACTCACCAAGGGCGGTCTCGATCCGGCGTTCGATGAAATGGCTTCCGCAAACCTGCCGAAGATGCTGGGCGTGAAGACGAAAGTTCAACGCCTCAACTCCCTGGAATGCGCATATCTCAGACCCGGCAGTTCCACCAACGTTTATATCGATCCATCCATCCTTCCATCAGCAGCCATTTCTGACAGCTCAGTTCTCAGCAGCAGCAAGTCAGCGACGACCGGCATGCCGTTCCTGGCTGGATATGTACCGATAGCCGTCACCGACGCAAAGAAAAACCATGCTGTTATGGGCGTTCCGCTTTTCCCGGGAGCCAGACCGCACCTCATCAATTACAACGAATTCAAGAGCGGAACAAATCCTGACGAAAACAATGCAACACCACCAAACGCTTTCAGCGGCATCGGAACAGGCAGGGACAGCGACAGCGGCTTCGTGCTGCATGCTCGCAGCTGCGCCTTGAGTGCGGCTGTGGATCAAGAATTCTCCGCACAGATTCCGCAAGGTTTCATAAGAATCGTCAATGGAAAAGGCAGATACGGATCGAGCGTTGACGAAGTCACCGTCGATGGCAGCAACGACTTGTTCAATAATGAGCTCTACACGCCAAACCAGATCGAGGTGTCCAAGCCGCTTGATCCGATGGATCCGGACAGCACTGTATTTGCCTGCACAACCGCTCCCGGTGGCGCCATCGAAGCCTGGGCCGACTACAACGCCACCAGAGGTCAATATCCCTCAAGCACCAGAATGGGCGACAGCAATTATGGCGGGCGCGATCCAAACAAAGATCCGCGAAAGAAATGGGCGCTCAATATATTCCGCTACGGCTCGACGCCTAACAGGGATGCGACGCTCGCGCAATTGATGGAGATATCCGGAGTGGATGCCGTGTGCACGAGCACCATGTATGATGACGCACTCGAAGGTCCATGCGTGGATGATCTGAATCTCTCGAAGTGGGCGAATAACTACAGAAGAAACGGCCTCGTCGGACCATCGAGCTCGAACCCATCGGAAGGATTTTGCCTGGCGGAGTACCTGAAGGCGGATCTCCTGGCAAAACGAGGAAGGGGCGTGAAGTGTTTTTCAATCAACGGCGCCGGCGTTGGAAGCTCAGGCATGAAACTGTTCAATTACGAACAAGCGTATCCAATTACTGCCGAATTCCCATACTGCAATTTTGCAAGATTGGGAACACCATGGGAGTTGATGGAGCAAGTCGGCGGCTGCGAGGAACACTTCAAGGGTCTCTTGCAACGCTGCCGAGAAATCGATCGCAACATCACCGCCGCGCAATTGGAAACAGTTTTGAAAAGCAGCAAGATCTGGCTGGGCGAGACTCAATATCTGTTTTGCGATACGCCGGGACATCTGGTCATCGTTTCGGAAGGCGAGCTGAAAACGCAATCGAAGTGGGCAGACCGCAAATGGATGCTCAGTGTAAAAATCGAGCCCGACGGCCGGAAATCGTCTCTGGTAAGAACGGCTAGCAAAACATTCCCGATATCGGGCTACATTGTCAATGTCAAAGCAGGCATAGAAGGCGACAATCCGCCTGACGCCGGATTCCACGATCAACCGTATACAGGCGAGCCGGAGCCAATCGTGGGCGAAGATATCGCCACCTGGATTCCGGCAAGCGGTTACAAAAATCTATTGGGCGAATTGAACTTTGAGGAGCGTGCAAGCGGTGGCGGCAGGTATTCATCACCAAATTAGTCGTGTGGCATCGGCCCTAGTGGCAGTGCTTCCCGTGGTAGTGCTCTCCATGCCATCGCTGACGATAGCTCTTGTCGCCTCGGCGTGTCCGGCTTATGCTGATACTGCCACCAATCAATATGCTCAGCTGAAACCACGCAGGCCGATCGCAAATCAATTTGCTGCCGTTCACTTCAACAAAGAACTGTCTCTTCCCGAGCTGCCGTCCTACCCGGGAAAGAACGCCCAATTTGTGCATGGCATCTCCTTTCCAGGGGCGCTCAACGGTGGCAGCTACATCCTTCACTACAATGCGCTGGAAACGCCGCAGGCAATCACGCAATGGTATGGGACGGCTTTTCAAATGTATAAGTGGAAAATCGACAAGGTTACAAATCACAGCATCTCAGCAGTAAGCGCATCCGGACACTATTGCCTGATCACCGTCCAGGGCGCATATGCCGGCAAGGGTCGTTGCAGTTTTTCAATTTACTATCATGTGAATGATCCGTCACCCGCATCGTGATCAACTTACCATCCACGCGTTCCGACATTTGCATCATGGCGACAGTACCATCCAAACGACTAATGCTTCGTCACGCATTCTCAAAACGGGTTCACACAGTGACGCAACCGGCTCACGCACCGACGGAACCGCACGCTCTAACTGAACCGGCTCACGCACCGACGGAACCCCACGCTCTAACTGAACCGGCTCACGCTCTGCGCAATCGGGCTCAGGCATCACTAATCACACTGCTGATAACGTTGGCGGGAAGCGTCTTCTCCCCGAGTTTTGCGACAAATGCCGTTGCCACAGACAAAACGCCGATCGCATCAAAGGCGGGAATGCAAGCACTTACAAAGCGACTTGATGAACAGCTGCGCAAGCATCCCAGCGCTCAACTCTATCTTCAGCGCGCGCAAGTATTGCACAGGCAAGGAAAGACCGGCGATGCAATAAGCGACGCTACACAATGCCTCAAGACATCGCCCAGGAATGTGAGTGCTTATCTGCTGCGTGGTGACCTCAATTTTGCCATTGGCGAGAGCGAAAGCGCTCAGAAAGATTATCAACAAGCGATTTCCATTCGCCCGTCGTTCCATGCGTACTATCAGCTGGGACAGTGCGCCATGCGACAGAACGATCCATCAAGCGCGATCAAGATGCTGAGCGAGGCTATCAACTTGGATCCAAAGAATGTTGCCGCCTGCATGCTGCGCGGCAATGCCCATGTGAGCAGACGAGACTTTGCTAGAGCAGCGGAGGACTTCTCGCGGGCAATCGCAATGTCGCCGAATCTTCGTGAAGCATACTTTTTGCGCGGCGACGCCAAGAGGCGCATGCGGAACTGGAGGGCCGCAATCCCTGATTACACGCGCGCCATTGAAATAGATGCTCGAAAAGAAGAGCAGAAACACGACATCGGATCATCTGCCGAACAATGGACTTCAACCGCTATGGCATTTCAGGGTCGCGCCATTTGCTACGCGGGAATGCAACAATATGAGCTTGCTGCGAAAGATTACACGAAAGCAATTGAATTAGATAAGGACAGCGGCCTGGCTTATAAGGGACGTGGCTGGATCAGGTTCTGGCAGAACGATTATCCCCGGGCGGAGTCGGACTTAGAACGCTCTCTGTCGCTGGAACCGTCGCCGGACGGCTGTTACAGATTGGCGATCGTTAAGATGTGCCAGGGCAAGTACAAGCAGGCGATGAGAAATGCCAATGGTGCTGTTACGCTGGATCCTTCGTGCGTCATAGCA
>DATNRC010000348.1:0-3542 GCA_036703705.1 Candidatus Obscuribacterales bacterium | reverse complement strand
TAGACTCGGAAAAATCCCAGCACGTGGTCGATCCGGAAGTAATGAAAGATCCTGGTGCAATGACCAATGCGCTGGCGCCACCACTGGTAGTTCTGCGCTTCATGCGCTTCCCATTTGTATGTGGGCACCCCCCAGTTCTGTCCCCACTTCTGCGTAAACAGGTCGCTCTGGAAGAAGCGCTCGGGGGGCGCGCCTCCGGACCAGTCTAGATCGAATAGATCTTTGTGCGCCCACACATCCGCGCTGTAACGGCTGACGCCGAACGGAATGTCGCCCATGAGCTTGATCCCGCGCTCGTCAGAATAGGCGCGCACATCTTCCCATTGTTTAAAGGCTACCCACTGAACGTAAGCGAAAAAGCGGCGCTTGGCCTTCAAGTCCGCGCTTCTTTCGTGCTTCTCCAGCCATTTGAGGGCGCTGTCATAGTTCTTCAGTTCGTCTTCCCATTGCGTCCATACGGAATTGCCGCTTTTCTCATCCATGATGGTGCGGAAAAGAGTGTACTGCTTGAGCCAGCTTTCGTTTTGCCTCTGAAATTCGTCGAATTCGGCCATCAACTTGGAATTTGCTTTGGCGAAGGCATCGAAGGCGCATCGCAAGAGCTGCTGTTTAAGCTTTTTCACCAGCGGATAACGAACTGCTCCCTGCCTGAGCTCCTTTGCCAGCTCGTCTTTTACCACCTTTTCAAGGTCTTTCTTGTCCAGTCCCGGCACCATATCCGGTGAGAGCGTCAGCAATGCAGGGTCGAGGGCGATTGAGCTGATGGCGGAATACGGGCTGTTGTCACCGCCACTTTCATTGATGGGAAGCACCTGCAAGATGGCGATTTTGTTGCGGGCGCAAAAATCGATTGCCTCTTTTACGGCCTGGGTGTCGCCAATGCCAAGGTCTGTTTTGTGCCGCAGGGCAAAAACAGGGATGAGGACGCCGGCCAACCTTTCTGCGGGATCAATTTTCATTCAGATGCCCAGCCTCGCAAACACATGATCGATGTTCTTCAGGTAGTACTTCGGATCGAAGCACTCTAGAATCTCGGAGCGATCCAGAACGGCCGTCACATTGACGTCGTTGAGGAGGTTTTCTTTGAAATTGCCGTCTTCTTTATTCCAAGCCTGCATGGCATTGGCCTGTACGAGTTTATACGCTTGCTCGCGGCTCAAGCCTTTCTCAACCATCTTTAATAAGACTTGTTGCGAGAAGATGACGCCCCCAAAGACGTCCATATTGCGCAGCATGTTTTGTTCGTATACGACGAGCCCGCTTACGATCTTCGTGAAGCGCACGAGCATGAAATCGAGCAAAATAGTGGAGTCGGGAATGATGATGCGTTCGACCGAGCTGTGGCTTATGTCACGCTCGTGCCAGAGCGCGATGTTCTCCATCGCCGCAAGGGAATTGGTTCTCAGCACCCGAGCCAGGCCGGTGATGTTTTCGCAACCGACCGGATTGCGCTTGTGAGGCATTGCTGAAGACCCTTTCTGCCCGCTTTCGAACGGCTCTTCCACCTCGAGCACATCCGTGCGCTGGAGATGCCGGATTTCCGTGGAGAATTTCTCCAGTGAAGCGCCAATGAGAGCGATCGTGAAAAGGAACTGAGCATGCCGATCGCGTTGCACAATTTGCGTGGAAACCGGTGCCGGGGAAAGGCCGAGAAGATCGCAGGTCAGTTTTTCCACTTCCGGCGAAACATTGGCGAACGTGCCGACAGCCCCACTTATCTTGCCCACCGAGATCATCTCGATTGCATCATCGAGCCGCTTCTGATGGCGGCGAACTTCCTCGAGCCAGACGGCCAGCTTAAAACCGAACGTGATAGGCTCGGCATGAATGCCGTGCGAACGACCTATCTGAATTGTGTGTTTGTGCTTACGCGCTTTATCAAGGATGGCATCATGAAGTTGCTTGAGGTCTTGCTTGATCAGGTTGCCGGCTCGCTTCAATTGCAGCGCCAGTGCTGTGTCGATGATGTCGGAGCTTGTAAGACCCAGGTGAATGAAACGTGATGTTTCGCCAACGTTCTCGGCGAGATTGGTGAGAAAAGCGATCACATCGTGCCGCACTTCTCCTTCGATTTCTTTGATGCGCGCTATCTCAAATTTGGCACTGGCTTTGATGTCATGAAGAGCATCGGCAGGAATGAGACCGAGCATGGACTGCGCCTCACATACGGCGAGCTCGACATCAAGCCAAGATTGAAACTTAGATTCTTCCGACCAAATCGATCCCATTTCCGGTCGGGTATAACGGTCTATCAATTCGCGGAGCCCCTGTTTTCTAGCTGGTGTGCTTCAAAAGGCTTATTCTACGATTTTGTGCGCACGTTTAATTTAGTCTTTCATCAGATTGTTATGGCGCCGCGCAATCTTGCCGGGCGAGCCTCCTTCTACGCGGAAGGAGCATTATGTTTCAGAGACATAATTTTTCTGACTTTTTATGTCTTACGAACATATATTCGTATAAATATGGCTTCTCGACGGAGAAATTATGTTCCACGAACACAAGCGCTGCTCTTGCCAATACAAATGCCAGCCGTTGTGCGCGGCATAAGCGCTGCTCTTGAAAATAAAGTGCCAGCCTTAGATCTTAAGCGCTGAAAGATCGTCTTTGAGACAAGCAATTGTTTGATAGCGGTCGCAGCGCATGATAGCCATGGCCTTGAAAACAATGTTTTCCAAAGCCTCAGGCACGTTGTGCTGAGGACAAACCTCGCTCATTGGTTTGGCTGTTTCAATGGTCCGCTTCAACAAAGTGTGAAACATATTGCTGCCCATAAATGGTTTGTGTCCGGTAAGCGTTTCGTACATGACACAACCCAGTGAGAATATGTCGGAGCGACTGTCCAGACCCTCACCTTTCACCTGCTCGGGGCTCATGTAAAGCGGCGTGCCGACGAATGCGCCTTCCCTTGTCAGCGTATCGTCCTCGCTCTCAATCGCTTTCGCAATGCCGAAATCCACGAGCTTGAGCCGTTCTTTGCCGTCGGAAAGCCTGCTTATCATTATGTTGCTCGGCTTCAGATCTCTGTGCACGATGCCCAGATCGTGCGCGTGCTGGAGCGCTTCACAAGCCTGGAGAAAGAGAGGCAGCATGCGATTGGGCTCAAGCCGTCCCTCAATTTCCAGGATGTCATTGAGACTCTTGCCCTCGAGATATTCCATGACAAGAAACGGCAATCCCAAAGCGGACACTCCGCATTCGTACACGCTCACGATGTTGGGATGATTGAGCGTGCTGACGAGGCTGGCTTCTCGTTTGAATCTCGTCACCGTTGCCGGGTCGACAATCGAGGCGGGCTGGAGAATTTTTATCGCCAGCGAGCGATTCAAAAATCTGTGTTGAGCCTTGAAGACAACGCCGGCTGTGCCCTGTCCCAGTTTGTCCCCAATGATGTATTGATCGTGGAGGCCGCTTGTGATTGTGGCGCCTGATAGTGCCGGAGTCGGTGATTCGGGCAGGGTGGAAGGTGGCGGGAAGTGGTTTGCCGGCTGGCAGACAGCGGGCGGATTGCGCTTGAGAAGCCTGCGTATGCGAGCGAAAAGCTC
>DATNRC010000347.1:0-15060 GCA_036703705.1 Candidatus Obscuribacterales bacterium | reverse complement strand
GACAAGGCTCTCGCGCGAATAGCCGAGCCGTACTAATTCTTTGGCCAGGGATTCGCGGTCGAGCCGGCTGCCGCGATTAAGTGTCATGGTGTTGGCCGCCAGGCTTTCGCGATCAAGCACTCGTTGCACAAGCGCGCGGATAGGAACGATGACCGTATAAGGATGCTCCCCGCCGCTGTTTACATGGCGCAAGACCTCCATTTGTTGCGCGATATTGTCCGGGCTGCTTAAAACTTGCTCGTAAGGCGATACTTCCGACGCGGGATAGAAGAATACAGGGTAGCGGCTGAGGTTGGACAATTCATGCTTGAGACGGGCGCCAATCTGGTTGTCCTGCACGACGACGAAGAACGGGCGCTTGACCTCATGAAGCAAAACAGAGAGCACGAGTGATTTGGCCGAATCTGAAAGGCCCGCGACGTTGAGCTCCGACCTGGAATGCCGTGCCGTTCTGGCAAGGATTCTCGCGTACTGCGGGCAATTCAGAAAACGTTGATGGAGGACGCCGGCAAGCGCATTCTCACTCATTAGACTTATGCTTTCCAATTGGGGTTTCCCATGATTTGGCGCGCCTGGCAACGCGCTTGCGTATACGATCGCGAAGACGGCGAAAAATGATGCACAACCTCAAGACTGCGAAAGATGATGCACAACCTCATGTCGATCACTCTTCAGTAATTGGCACGCTCTCATTCTTAAGCCGGATTGACATTCCATGCCGTTTAAGCTATGGCTTTCAGTCAATTTCGCGAATCTTTTATCGTATCACATCAAAGGTCTATGGCACCCCCTTTTGGCAGCCAATGTGACGGTGGAAAAACGACTGCGAAGGAAAAGAAGGCGCCAATCCCCAAGCTGCTTCAGGCCATATATATAATCGTCTTCGGCTTTACAGAAAGCAGCATATTGTTCAGGTATTATGTCTTCTAGATACTCATGAGTCGCCTCTTACGATGCCCGGCCACGACAAGAATTGGTTTCCTAAAAATCTGCACTCGAAAGTGACGGCTGGAAAGGCCAGACGAGCCGCTTCTGCTGTGGGTCTTCTTGTCCTTGCGGCGCTTGCTGGCTCGCTTTCTATTGAGTGCCGTGCGCAGCAAAAAAGGCAGTATGCGCCCATGGTGCAGCACCACATCATGAATGCCAGCCGATTTTTGAAGACGCAGCAATATGAGGAGGCGCGCCGAGAGCTGAGTGAGGCTGTGCGTCTGGAGCCCAACTGCCCCGAGGCATACAACAACATCGGTATCAGCTACTTCCGGCAACGCAAGCTCAGTGAGGCTGAAGCGAACTTTCGCCAGGCGCTCAATGGTGATCCTTTGTATATGGACGGGCTTGTCAATCTCGCTTTATGTCTTTACGAGCAAGGCGAATCGCACTATGACGAAGCGATTCTTTACTTCCGCCAGGCCCTGCAGCTGTCGCAAAACCGGGACCCGCAGCTGCACAAGGGGCTGGCCGATGTTCTGCGCGACCGGGGCGACTATCAGGAAGCACTCAAGCACTATAGCGAGGCGGTGCGCCTCCGCCCTGACTACGCGCCGACATATAACGGTCTTGCCATGCTCTATTATCGTGTCAAGCAATACGACCAGGCTGTAACCGAGCTGCAAAAGGCAATCAAGCTCAAACCTGATTATGCCCTGGCGTATTTCCATCTAGGCATGGTTGAGGCAGCACGCAAGCACGTCCCGGAGGCGATTCAGGCTTACGAAACCTCTCTCAAATACGAGACGGATCCCCAAGATGCTGCTGATACGCGGCAGAAGATAGCTGAATTGCAGAGCGACGTCGTGCCTGCCCCCTCAGCCTCGCATATGCTCGAGCTGATAAAGCAGAACCAGTGGGACAAAGCAAAACTGGAAGTGGAGGCGCTGATTGCCAAACCGGGTGGAGAAACAGCGCAAAACTACAACAATCTGGGCTATATACTGGCGCGGCGCGGACACTTCGAAAGAGCGGTGGAAGCATACAACAAGGCAATCTCTCTCAAGAAAGGCAGAATCCCCGTTGCCCACTACAATCTGGGACAGGCTCTGCGTCTTTTAGGCGACAAAGAGGGAGCGGAAAGAGAGTTCAAAATCGCCATCCAAGACGCAAAAGCTCTAAACAAGCCGCTTCCTGCGGCTTACAATGCGCTCGGGCTGCTTCTCAAGTCCAGAGGCGATTTGAAGGGGGCGGATAAGAACTACCGAATGGCGCTTTTGCAGGCCGGAACAAGCCTGCCGGTCGTTCATTACAATCTGGCAATTTTGCTCGAGAAGACGGAAAAAACGCGGGAAGCCGTGCAGGAATACAAGCAATACCTGTCGCTGGCGCCCAACGGCGTGAGCGCCAAGCAAGCCAAACAACGCCTGCGTCGCCTGACCGGAGAACGCATCCAGTAACCGCAGACAGCGTCCAGTAAAGCGCGTTAAGTAGCCGCAGAACGCGCTAAGTAACCGCAGAACGCTTCTAGTAAAGGATTAGCCGGTTTTCAATTAATGTAGTAGAATCATCGCCCGGGGATGATTGTTCGTCTCTATATTCTGTTGGGATTTCTTAAGCAAGCAATTTGATATCTGTGAAGTCCGGGGCGCAGCCGAGGACGGAGCACTGATAAGGCATTCCGAGGCGGAATCTTAAGCAAGCAACAAATGTGGAGTTGAAAATGAGCGCGCCGCTCAAGGACATCGTTGACGACGCAGACCGCACCGCAAGTGCGGTAGAGGCAGTGTGCGCCGTTGCTTCCAAGCGCGAGCCGCAACCTGTGCCATCAGGGAAGGTGCGGGTTGCCGTCCTCATGAGTGGTGGCGTCGACAGCTCCACCACCGCCCTCTTGCTTAAGAATCAGGGCTATGATGTGGTCGGTGTCACCGGCTGGCTGATCAAGTCAGGCAGCCGTTGTTGCGACACGGGCATGATTGACGCCGCACGCGTTTGCGAACAGCTGGAAATCGATCACCATGCAGTGGACCTGCGTGAGCTCTTTCGCACGCAAATCATCGATCAGTTTCACGAATCGTACGCTCGCGCCAAAACACCGTTGCCTTGCAGTCTTTGCAATACGGTTATTAAGTGGGGTGCGCTTCTCAATTACGGGCTGAAGACACTGCGCTCCGAATTCATCGCCACGGGACATTATGCGCGCGTCGTGCGCGACGGTGGCGTGACGCGCCTTCATCGCGCCGTGGACGGCAAGAAAGATCAGTCCTATGTTCTCTGGGGGCTGACCATGGATCAGCTGAAGAGAACCCTTCTGCCGCTAGGTGATTACACCAAAGAAGAAATCCGCAGGATAGCGCAGGAGGCGGGGCTCACCAGCGCCAATCGTCCGGACAGTCAGGATCTTTGCTTCATCCCGCAAGGAAAGACGCCGCAAGAGTATCTCGCCAACTTCCTCGCTGAAGCGCCGGGGCCGATTGTGCATGCCGTGACCGGGCAAATACTCGGCGAGCATAAAGGCACGCACAACTTCACGATCGGACAACGCCGCGGCATTAATCTGTCGTGGCATGAACCGCTTTATGTCACTTACTTGGATCCCGATCTTCGTGCCGTGTATGTGGGTCCGAAAGAAGCTTTGCTGCGCCGCGAGCTTCAGGCGTCCGCCGTCAACTGGATTCTTGAGGAAGCACCGAAATTAGAGCCGTTCCGGGCTCTGGCCAAAATCCGCTACAACAGCCAAACTGCTCCAGCGACAATAACGCCGCTGGCGGACGGGCGCGTAAACGTATTGTTTGACGATCCGCAGCCGGCCATCACGCCGGGGCAAGTACTTGGCATTTACGATCTGACCGACACATATATTTTGGGTGGCGGCTGGATAGATTAGCAGCTCGTGTTGCTAAGTGAGAGTCAAGAATCTATAATACCGTCATGACGACGGGAGTCCGCGCGCTGTGAAAAACGGCATATTTACTAGATTTCTGGCCGCACGAACATTCCTGGTGGCGCTTTTGGTGTCATGCCTGTTCTTGGCCGAAGATGCCTCCGCCATTGCCCGCACGCATTCCCGGTCTTCGAGGTCTGCCGGCCACGCTCGCACCACCAGTAGAGGCGTGCCGGTAAACACTTCTCGCCGCTCAGGAGCGCGCGGCAATCGCGCTCAAGCATCCTCTCCACGGTCATACCGTTCTTCCCGCGCTCACAGGGTAGTGCAGTACTCAGGCCGGCATCGCCGGCATGTGATTGTCGGCTCGCGAAGAGGGGCGGTGAGAGGCTCGCGCGGAAGGCACCACGTGGCGCGCGCCCCTAAGCCCAAATACGCATACCCGCTGGAGCTTTTCCTCTTGCGGGCTCCCGATTTCGATAAGACGCCGCTCCCCGAGTCGCATGCGGAGCGGATCGCTCATGCCTTTGCGCGCGGGTACGCCGATCATCATGCCGCGCGAACATTGGTGAGAGCAGGAGTGGTCAACTACCATCCTTTGAGGGGCGGCATTTTTTATCGGCGCCAGCCTGTCAAATATATAGTCATGCACTCCACGGAGCCGGCCATACCACTGAATGCGGTGCGGATTATCGAATCATGGAGCTCTATGGGGAGGCGGCATCCCGGGGCGCAATATGTTGTCGATCGCGATGGCACCATTTACCAATGTGTCGATCCCGACCTGGCAACCGTTCACGTCAATATATTCAAAACCCTGCCAGGCATAAACAACGATAACAGCATCGGCATTGAGATGTGTCATACAGGCAGGCAGGACTATCCTCAAAAGCAGCGTGACGCCGTAATCAAGCTTGTTTCATACCTGCAGGATCGCTATCAAGTTGCCGACGAAAACGTCATTACCCACCGCTACGCGCAGCAGGGCGATCATACGGATCCGGTGCATTTCGACTGGGAGCAGTTTCTAGCCGATAAAGACAATTTTCGGCGCAAAGCAATCGCCTATAAGATCAATCGCTTGAAGGATGAGGCCAGGGAGTGGAAAGAGCCAGAGACAGCCAGCGCCACGACAATTCTTCAGCCGCATCCGGCTGAACCTCCTGAGAAGGTCAAGCCCATTGAGACACCGCAGGGCGCGCCGGCGATACGAAGTTTGCGTTCGGAACCGGATGTGATGCGCCACGGCGGCATTGGCGATGGTGGCTCTACAAACGGGGCGCTCCAGCTGAGAGGGCCAATCGAAGTCGATGCGGGCTCGGCATCTCAACTCAACTCGCCACCGGCGGACGGGCAAGACTCGCCGGTCGACGGCAGTCCTGGTGAGCCATTTGATATAGAGCCGAAGAAGAAAGAGCCCGGCTCAATAAAAACTACTCCAGAACGAAGGGAAGAGAGCCTGTCCAAACCGTCCGCTCGTCTGGCACAGCCGGAGTCTGGAAATCTCTTGCAGCCCGCGCCGGCGCCATTGAAACCGCGCGCGGAGATGGCTGCGCCTCCCAATCCTCAGCCGAGAATGGCCCCAGCCCGAATTGCTCAGCCGAGGGCCGAGGCACCGGCAAACGGAACGCCGTCTTCGAGGACAGGCAAAATAGAGCCTCCTCCTGCGGCTGCCGTAAAACCTGCGCCGGCACCTGCCGCAAAATCGGTAGTGCCACCAAAGGCGCCTCCTTCAATGACTAAAGTGAGCGAGGGTGAAGAGGCTTCAACGTCAGCAGGTGAGCCTGCGCGCAAGCCCAGTTTCTTCCAGAGAATGCGCAAGTATATTCGCGAGAAGCTGGACTGAAATCTGGCCCGCCTTCCTTGGCTCTATCGAGTTGTCGCAGACCCGGGGATATTTGGCATTTCCACTATCCGGTAATCAGAGGGCACGCTGAATGTGCTGGCATTGGCTGAGTAAGGATTGCTTCTTACCATTCTCATCAGCGGCTTGCCGTCCGCCATGACGAGCACCGTGCAGCCGAGATCGTCAGCAATCCAGGTCTCTGTTTGGTGTCCTCCCTGTGTCATCAGCCACCCATGGCAGGGACGACCTTCGACCATCTTGGCTCCGATAGGCTTGCTCTGCGTCTTCGCATACTGGGGATCATAAGTGGCGGCATTCTCGATCGGCACTCGCATCGCTGTCTTTTGCTGCACATTCAAACTGTAGCTGACCTTCTTATTCATGTCGGACAGCGAGATATACTGCTGACCCTGGATAGTGCTCTCGCTGCGCGTGCGTCCCTGCCCGTCGCAAATCACCCGCGTCGTCATATTCTGCGAAGGATCAGTCAACATTTGATATGTTGCGTCAAAGGGCTTCTGCGGAGGGAGATGCCCTTGGGTTTGCGCGACGGCGCAGGTCGTCGATGCCAATAAGGCGATCAGAATCAAGCCCAACTTCCCGGACATTCGGATTGCCATTGCCTCACTCCTCTCAAAAAAGTTCTGACCCCGAAATGATATCCGCAGGATGCTTTTTGCGCTTCTTCATCAGTCTGCTTGATAACCCGGCTTTGATAATCCGATCGCAGGCTGACAGGGAGTCGGCTACTGCTGAAGCGATTTCGCTGTCGCCAGCCTGCGCTCATCAGGAGTGCGCAACGACTGGGCTAGAGCGGCAGTTGATTCGACGGCATCCGTGAATTTGCGCACCAGCTTGTAGCCGCCCGAGGTTTTGACGTGCACCGTATCGACGAAATCTTTCTGCGTGAAATCGCTGCTGTCCGAGAGGTCCACATACTTGGCGCCATATTGGTTGCACGCGGAGGCCAGCATCGCTCGGTAATTGGTCCAGAAAAGCGACGGCAGCAGATCCCGATTTTGCGGGCGGAGCGGCATGCCGACGACAAGGACGCGAATGTCTTTCGCTTGCATGGATTGCAGAAAAGCGTGGAAGAAGCGAATTTGTTTCGCCAGTATGGGCGGATTGGGATTGCGGTAGCGCCGCATGTATTCCGGGGTGTTGTCGTGGTATATGTCCGGAAAGTCTGCCGGAATCTTGAACAATCCGGGCTGCATTCTCTCCTTCTCTTCACCCATGATCGGTGCCATTACAGTTAGTGGCGCGACAGTTGTGGCGTGTTGCGGCAGCGAGTGCACATAGCTCTCGAAGTAGCGGTGGAGGCCGCGCATGGCCAGCCCATCCACGCTTCCTTCCAGCCTGGACAGGAGTCGCTCGAACGGATTTTCAAAAGCAAGCTCGAACAAGGCCTCGCCATGACAATATCTCGAGAAAAAACGAAAAGCATCGGTGCTGTTGACGGATGGCAGCATATTGTCAATGAAGTCTCTCGGCGAAACCCCGACTATGCATATTTTGGGCGCCAATTCGCGTGAGAAAAGAGCATTGGCAATGGCATAATGATCGGAAATCATGGCGCCACTCAACGCGCAGTTGAACACCGAGACGTCGCGCACGCCAAGACGATTGTTGAGTGCTTCTTCCAGAGTGGCGACGCGGCGGTGCAAAACACAATCCAGGTCGCGCCTCAGTTTGTTGGCATCAGTCGTCCAGGCCACGGAATTCATTTGCGAGCTGCCGAAAAGGACAACATCAGGAACTCGGTTCTCCTTCACGTATTCGTGCGCTACCCACCACGGCCAGGTGGCGTACATGGCTGCGAACACATTGGAAGACCGCACTGCGTCAGCCAGTTTCGCATTGGAGCAGCTCTTTGAGGCAGTGCTTGCAATGGCTGTGCCGGTGGCAGAGTTGTAGAGGAAATTGATCAGCACAAAGACAACCAGAGCGGCGAAAAAACTACCGCTCAACTCGGCTTGTTGAAGTTGACGTGTGTTAGAAAGCGTCAATCTACAGGACCTGGCAAGTTCAACCCATGATAAAGAAGAAGAGCAACGATGTCTATGAATTTGCGCGAAGCTGAAAAATCTGATCGGCACATTGGACGAGGCTCAAGGGCAGACTGAAGATGAAAGTATCCTCATTGAGTGAGCTATCGGCTCGGGAAAAGCTCAAATCTGGCTATTTCCTCATATTGATCGCCGGCGCCCAAATGGCTTTCGATGAGGGAAATTTCTGATATCTCCTGCTTCAAAGGGAACAACCCTGAAGGAGATTTGATATCGGATACGCTCGCTTTCCTTGCCGCCAATGGGCTTCCTTTCACCAGTGTCGCTTGTGCTCGCGCCAGTGTCACGTGGGGGCGAAATTCCTTGTCCTCCTCCTGCTCAGCAAAATGAGCCAGATGCGAACGGATTTGCTTGCCGAGCTCAATGATCGGGCGCTGGGGGTGAGAAGGGGTCAGGACGATCAGCCTCGGCTTCTTTTGTGAAGGCCAGCACTCGATGCGGTCATATTCGATCGTCAAATGCTCTCCTTTGTGAGCGCTGGCGAAAGCAAAGACGCATTTTTCGATGGCTTCGCTCAGCGCGGGAATGAGAGATTGGTCTACATTCCCGAGAAACAACCACGTGATATGCAGCTTCGCCCTTTTCACCCAGCGAAGCTTGTGCTGCCAGAGCTCGCCAAGGGATTGGTTGGCGGTTGTCAAGGATTCCAGGGACTCCTGAGCGCTTGCAGGCAGGAAGGTGCCGACGAACAGGCGAGCCGGCTTAACCTTCGTCTGATTCTTTTCCCCGGCTGTAGAACGTTCTGCCATCGCGTTCCATGTTGATGAGGTACTGACTGACGCTCCGCGGGTGGCCGGACTGGGCGTAAATTTCCTCCAGCCGTTTGCGAACGTAAGCAATGCCCAGCCTGTCCGCATATCGCAAAAGACCGCCGCGGAAAGGCGGAAATCCCATGCCGACAACGGACGCCAGGTCGATTTCGCGAGGGCGTCTGACGATTTTCTCCTCCAGGCACCGTGCCGCTTCGTCCACCATGGGTAGTATCATGCGCTCGGCGAGCTCGTGCGCTTTCTCCGGCAGGAGTTTCTCATCAGTTGACCGGACGTTGCAGGCCGGGATGATGCGCGGATTGAAGCCGGTATTTTTTCCCGACTCATCCCATATGTAAATTCCAGTTCCTGATTTCTTGCCTGTGATATTGAGCTCATCCAAAATCCCGAGTATGCGCGGATTTTTAAAGCGATCGCCGTAAGCCTTCTCCAGTGATTTTGCTACCAGGTAAGCTACGTCATAGCCCACCTCATCTGTAACCAGCCACGGCCCCATGGGCATGCCGAATTCGCCAGGCGCCTCATCGATCCAGTTAATCGGTTCGCCGCATTCAGCCAATCTTGCCGCTTCGAGAATATAGGTGCAAATGAGCTTATTGACGAGAAAACAGGTGCTGTCTTTGACGGCAAGAGGAATGCGGCCGAGGTCCGTGATGAAGGAAAGCACCTTGGCCATGCTTTCTTTTCTCGCTCCCGTGGAGGGGATCACTTCCACCAGCATCATTTTGTCTACCGGATGGAAGAAGTGCAGCCCGACGACATCGTGATCTGTTTTGAGTCGTGCGGCAATTTCGTTGACGGACAGAGAAGAAGTATTGGTCGCGATGACGCAGCCAGCCTTCAAATGCGGTATCACTCGCTCGAGCACTTCCACCTTGAGATCGATGTCTTCGGCCAGTGCTTCAATAACGAGATCTGCGCGTTTCAGGTCTTCGTCCTTTTCTGCAATCGAGACTCGCTCGACAAGCAAGGCGACGCTCGAGGCGCTCGCTTTATGATCGCTGCGCTCGAGCATGTGCTTTAGGCGATCGAATGCTTGCTGTTGCCGCTCCGCGCTCAAGCTCTTGATTATCACTTTCAGTCCGTTTGCGGCTGCAAGGTGGGCAATGCTGGTGCCCATCAAGCCGCTGCCGAGAACAGCCACCGTCTCGATTTTTGCGGTTCCCATGCGTTGTGCCTGCGACGCGGCGGACAATTTTGCAAATTCGGTCGTAAACAAGAGGAAGATGAGGTTGCGCGACACATCGGTTATCGCCAGATCAGCAAAGGCGTTAGCTTCAAACTCGAGACCCTTCTCGATGCCGTTCTCCAATCCATAGCGGACGCACTCGATAACCTTTTGCGGCGCCGGATAATTGCCTTTGGTTCTTATTCTTATTGAGCGCTCCATCATCTTGAAAAATGAAGCCTGTTTTTCCTCGAGGAGCGCTTGCGGAGTCTTGGAAGAGGGCTGGAACTTCCCTTCCTTTTGTTCTTTCGCCAGCTGGCACAGGAGTTGCTCGACTCGCTGAGGCAAAGATTGGACGTCGACGATCTCATCTATCAGTCCCATCTCGAGGGCTCTCTCCGCTGTCACTGTTTCGCTTGAGAGAATGAATTCGACCGCCGTTCTCAGATCGACAAGGCGGGGGAGCCTCTGCGTCCCGCCAAGACCTGGAAGAAGCCCCAGCTTCACCTCGGGCAGCCCGAATTTGGTTTCCGGCGCCGAGGTTGCGATGCGGCGATTGCAGCAGAGCGTCATCTCGACACCGCCGCCGAGACAGGCGCCGTGAATACCGACCACGGTCGGCTTGGGAAAGTCGGCAATCAAGTCAAAAAGGCTCTGCCCCTTGCGAGCGAGGGCATAAATAGGCTCGCGGCTGTCCAATTTGATCAATTCGTGCAGATCGGCGCCGGAGAGGAAGGTGTCATTTTTCCCGGACATAAAGCCGACCGCTGTGACGCTTTTGTCATTTTTGAGCTCTTCCAGGGTATGCCTGATCTCATCTATGATTTCGGATGTCAGGAAGTTCTCTTTGCTGCGTGCTGCAAAACTGACAATGACAACACCCGACGGGCGTTTATCGACTGTAAGATCGGTTCTTGTCATCTCGGCGTGTGTCATCGCTTTGTCGTCCCCGTGGTGGTATCAGCCGGCGGCTCAAGTATCGACTCTCGACATTTAAGGCACGAAAAGAGCCGTTCAAGTCGTATAAGTCTACAGGCCGGTCGACCGAAACCGCTCTCAATTCCGGTTTCTTTAGTCATCTCTCGTTATACTGAAAGACGCTAGTCTTTCTTTATCTCTTTTATTTCCTTCTTTAGCGACTCTTCGACCCCTTTTGGTCCGCCCAATCCTTTGAGGAGAAGGGCGCCGCCAAAGGCGAAGGGCAAGAGCATCATGATCATGCTCAGCAAAGTCATGGATGGGAAACTCATGACGAGACTGGTCATCACGGAGAAGAAGATTAGTGCGCAGGACATGGCTGTAAGCAACCAGGCCAGTTTGTTTTTGGAGTCGTAGACCATCCAGCCTATGCCAATCAAAAGTGGTATCAAAATCAAACCGAATCCCTGGCTGCCGATGCCGAGAGCGGCAAAGAAACCCGTGCCCACTCTTATGTGCTGGAAGAGCATGAGAAAGCCGGTGACGATCAATCCGAGCCCGGCGAAATAACACAGATCAGACTTGATGGAAGTGGATGACGTTGAATCTGCCCTTAACTGGGTCGACTTTTCTTGCACCGAGAGGGGCTGCGGCGCTTCCTTGAGAACCGACATTTCCAGTTCGTCCAGCTTGCGTTTTATCTCTTCATCCTTTTTACTCATGGCGACCTCTGGCTGTCACATCAGACGGCAGATTTTAGATGGCAGGAACCATGTCCGAGGGGCAAAGACTGCACTAACGACTCCACTAGCATAACATTTTGATGGCGTCCGATCCGGCGGCTCCTATCTTCTCCCTGAACTTCTGCGCAATGGGCATGCGCCAGCCGGAGCCGAATGCCTGGGTGGACACTTTGAGACCTGGCGCGGCTTGCTTGCGCTTGTATTCGTTGCGGTCGATGCGTGAAATGACATCGTGTACGACCTCCGGACGATAGCCGAGCCGGACTATCTCGTCCGGGGAGCGACGCTGCTCGACATAAGCATGCAAAATTCCGTCCAGCACTACATATGGTGGCAAAGAATCCTGGTCGAGCTGCCCCGGCCGCAATTCCGCCGAAGGCGGTTTTTCGATGGTGCTTATGGGGATGACTTCTTTCCCTGCTTCCTCATTGATGTATCTGGCAACGTCGTAGACCAGCATTTTGGGCAAATCGGAAATTACCGCCAGCCCTCCGCACATGTCTCCATATAAAGTGCAATATCCCACGGCTAATTCCGATTTGTTGCCGGTGGTGAGCACGAGATGGCCGAGCTTGTTCGATATGGCCATTAAGATCAGGCCGCGAATGCGCGCCTGAATGTTTTCCTCCGTCACGTCCTTCTCGAGAGCGTGAAAAATCTCGGAAAGCATGGAGTCGAAAGCGTGCATCGCTTTCTCGATGGCAATGACATGATGTTCGAAACCGAGATTTCTGGCTAATGTGATCGAGTCGTCCACCGAGCCCTGGGAAGAATGAGGCGAAGGCATGGTGACGCCAAGCACATTATCCGGACCGACTGCTCTTGAGGCGATGGCCGCAGTCACCGCCGAGTCGATGCCGCCGGACAAGCCGACGACGCATTTGGAAAATCCACATTTCCGCACATAATCTCGCGTGCCTAACACGAGGGCCGTGAACGCATTTACGGTTCGATCTGAAGAAAATTCCGTGATCTTGCCGCTAATGGAGAAAGTTTTCCTGGCCGCCGATTTGTCTTCTTCAGGCTTCACATCGATGAAAATCAAATCTTCCTCGAATGCCTTGGCTTGTGCCACGAGCGCACCACGGCTGTCTATCACGAACGATCTTCCGTCAAAAATCAAATCGTCATTGCCGCCCACCAGATTGACATAAATCACCGGCAGCCTGTGCCGCCTGATTTGCTCTCTTACCAATTCCTGACGGATATGTTCTTTTCCCATTGCAAAGGGAGAGGCGCTCATGTTGATGAGGAAATCCGGCCCGTGCTCCGCTACCTTCTCGATAGGATCGAGCTGATATCGCGGCTTGGGGAAGAGCTGTTTGTGCGTCCAGATGTCTTCGCATATGGACAATCCGAATTTGACTCCGCCAATCACACAAGGAGTGTAAGTGACAGCAGGCTCGAAGTAGCGGTCTTCGTCAAACACATCGTATGTGGGAAGCAATGTTTTATACTGTAGCGCCTTGATGGCACCGCCCTCCAGAAATGCGCAAGCGTTGTACAGAGGGCGCCCGCTGCCCGGGTTGAGATCGACGAAGCCTGCCAGGGCGGCAATTTTAGGCAGGTTGTCTCGGAGATAATGCAAGCCCTGCAAATTGGCATCGACAAAACTGCCTTTGAGAAGGAGATCTTTAGGCGGATACCCGCATACGGAAAGCTCGGGAAAAACGATCAGCTCTGCCCTGGCGTCAAATGCGCGTTGGGCGAACTGCAGCATTTTCTCTACGTTGCCGCCGATGTCACCGACGGTGGTGTTTATTTGTCCAAGCGCTACCTTCATCTGTGTTTCCGATTGGGCAGGAATTTGCACCGAAAGGAGTATGGCGAAATTATCTCAGCTCCGCGCTCAATCTTCTCACGACGCCACCTTTTGCCTGACCATGTCCGCCGATTTTGCCGCCATCCCATTTGTCTCTGGAAAGCGCAGTCGCGTCGTTGCCGTGCATTGCTTTGCCTTGTTGCTTTTAAAAGTGCCGAAAAATTTCCCCAACAATACTTATAGGACGCGCGTTCGCTTTTGCCGGACCGGCAGACGGAGAAAAATCGCTGTTTTTCTCCGTCTTGACAACTCGCCGACTGCTCTTTTCGGGAGTCTCTTTTCAACGTTTGGCCGCCGGCAGAAATTCCGCTCTTTTTCTCCGTCCTGACAACCAGTCCTTTTTGCCGCTCTGGCGGCAACTCAGCTTTATCAGCCAATTTATCGGATTAAATGCGGGTTGAAACAATGCTCATTTTGGGTAGTCAGTAGTTATAATTGTTAAATCGGCTTTACTAGAAAGTTAGGTGTCCATGAGGAGCAGGTTAACCGTTGGTATTTCCCTTGTTGCCTCGCTCGCTGTTTCACTCTTGTCAATAAGCAGCCAGTCTGCCTTCGGGCAGACGGGAGCAGCCGCAGGATTGAGAGCGCCGAGCGTCAATCACGCTCAGATGCGCTCTTTGCAAGGGTTGGCCGATGGTGCCGGGCTCTGGGTCAATATGTGGCATTATCCGGAAGTGGCGGAGTTGGACGCCTACTGCCTCAAGCTCCATTCTCAGGGCATTCGCAATTTATTCGTGCAGACGTCGCGCAGCAATACACCAGCTATCGCCAATCCGGACAAGCTGGGGCCGCTTATCGAGGCTTGCCACAAATACAAGATACGAGTGATAGGGTGGGCTTTCCATGAGCTTGCCAATACAGCGGCTGATGCTGACAAGATTGTTGCGGCGGCGCAATTCCGCAGCGCAAGCGGTGACAAGCTTGATGGCATGGCGCCCAATCTGGAGAAAAATCTGGCGAAGCCGCACGTGGAGTCCTATCTCAAGCGGATTCGCGCTGCGCTTGGCTCTGACTATCCGCTGATTGCCGTTGTCTACAGCCCGCTGAACAAAGCACCGGCAGTGGCGCAAACTCCATGGAAAACGCTTGCCGAGTATTGCGACGTGATTGCCCCCATGGCTTATTGGAATTCCAAATATCAGCAGTTTTCGCCCTATGATTACACGCTCGCTACGGTGCGCATGATTCGCCAGCTCACAGGACGCTGGGACGTAGAAGTCCATGTTATCGGCGACGGGATGGGCACGCGCCCGGAAGCAATCAAGAATTTCCTCAGAGGGTGTCGGGCTGCTGAAGCGACATCAGCCAGTCTCTATCCCAATCACAAGCCTACAGGCGAGCAATTGGAGACGCTCTCCCATTACTTCGAGTATTTTCCCGTCAACTCAAGATTTCGTCTGGCGGCTCTGCGCGAGCTTATGGCCAACGGCGTTCTCGATTTGCCGGCCGTCAACGATCCGGCAGCCAGTGTAAGCCGGGGAGCATTCTACGCCCTTTTGCTCAGGCAGATGGATCATCATAAGTTGATCGCCACCCGGGCGCGCCGCCCGGATCAAAGGACGGCGCTCGATATTACGCCGATTGGTGCTTACAAAATCCTGTCGCGCGTCAAGGCGGTGGGATTAAGACCGGTGGAGGATGCCTCGGAAGAATCGCTGCTCGAATATCTATCGCGCCCGGTCTGGCCGCGTGAAGCCTTAGAGCTGGTGGCCCGGCTCGTGGAAGCCAAGAACGAATTGAAAAGACTGCCTTTGCACGCCGTCGAGCACCAGGCGCGCGCCTTCAAGGGGGCGCCCGGGAAAGGACGCGAAAATGAGGTCGTAAGCTGGTTTGTGCAGCCGGCGTTTGCCGAATCCTGGCCCGCGCGGGAGGGTGACCGCCCTCTGAGCTATCTCGATGCCGCGCAGATAGTC
>DATNRC010000346.1:0-6317 GCA_036703705.1 Candidatus Obscuribacterales bacterium | reverse complement strand
CAAACGCTCGTGCCGGCCGCAAACGCGATGGCAGACAGCTCACCACGATTAATAAGAGGCGAGCTCGTCGCTGCCTCTGGAGCCGACATCTTAACCAAAGGTCCTGGGATTCCGATTACCTCGACAACGATTGCCGATATCGCTACAAAAGTAGCTCCGGCGGTGGTCAACATAGTTGTCGACAAGCCGGTTCCGGCCATGGGACATATGAAGACGCCGTTCGGCGGCTTTCCTTTCGAGCAATTCGAGTTTTACTTCAATGACCAGCGCATGTCGCCGCGAGGGGCGCCCCCGCGATTCAAGCACAATACCGGCTCAGGGTTCATAATCAAGCCAGACGGATATATTCTCACCAACTATCACGTAGTCAGGGACGCTCCGAAAATTACCGTGACGCTCAGCGACAAGCGAACGTTCAGCGGCAAAGTCGTAGGCTCGGACGAGTATTCCGACCTTGCTGTGTTGAAGATCGAGGCAAACGATCTGCCGTTTGCAGCCATGGGTACTTCGCATGATTTGCGTCCCGGTGAATTTGTGATTGCGGTCGGAAGCCCAATGGGCTACGACCATTCTGTGACGCTCGGCATCGTCTCCGCCGTGGGAAGAGTAGTATCCGACGTAAACAAACAAGTGCGCTTCATTCAAACCGATGCAGCCATCAATCCAGGCAATTCAGGCGGTCCGCTGCTGAATTTGAAAGGCGAGGTCATCGGCGTGAACACCGCCATTCATGCTACCGCACAGAATATCGGCTTCTCCATCCCCGTGGATATAGCAAAACCAATACTGTCCGATCTCATCGCCGGCAAATCAGTAGAGCGCCCGTGGGTAGGAATCGAGATGTCGGAATTGACCAGCAACTGGATTAACAGCCTCGGTCTGCCGCCAACGACAAAAGGCGTTCTCGTGTCGCGCGTCGTTGATGGATCTCCTGCCCAATTGAGCGGCTTGGAAGGCGGTGACGTCATCCTCAAGATTGATGGCAAGGACATCACTGAGATGACGCAAGTGCAGGACATAGTGCGCGAGCATAAGATCAAAGACACGCTCAACTTCATGATCTTGCGCAATAAAGCCGCTAAAGCGCTTGCAGTGACGATCGGCAATTACCCGAGCGAAACGAAAGTGCGCAAAGCAACCGATGAAGATCACGAGGAATGATTTAGCGTCCTCGCGCTGAAGACCGCTCGAGCTGATTGACGGCATTATGCAATGCCCGGCTTAATGGATGCTGCCAACGCTTTGGGCTTTGGCCACGGTTCTGGCGATGCGAAGCGCTCCCATTGCCGCACCGAAACCATTATCGATATTGACGACGGTGACTCCGGCAGCGCAGCTGTTGAGCATCGTGAGCAAAGGCGCTATGCCACCAAATGCGGTACCATAGCCGATTGCGCTCGGCACGGCGATCACCGGACCATCCAGCAAACCCCCAACCACGCTGGGCAGCGCGCCGTCCATACCGGCGACGACAATCGTCACCGCGCCCTTGCGCAGAATCTTAAGATTGTCGATCAGTCTGTGTATGCCGGCAACACCAACGTCATAGAGGCGATTTGGCAAAGCGCGCGCAGCGGTGACGAAGAGGGCGGCCTCCTCGGCAATGGGAATATCGCCGGTTCCCGCCGTGATAATGTTCACCACGAGCGCATCTTCATCAGGCTGAGGCAAATCGCCCCATACAATGGCCCGCGCGTCATTCATGAAACGAGCTTCGGGAGACAGCTCGATGACCGACTGCGCGAATGGAGCATCGGCTTTAGTGGCGATCGTGAGCTCATGGTGCTTTCTCAGCCGATTGGCGATTTCACTGACTTGCAGGGGGGTTTTGCCGGGGCAAAATATCACCTCGGGAAGGCCCTGCCGCAACGCACGATGAGAATCAACGCGCGCAAATTCCATGTCGGCATACGGAAGATCTTTGAGCTCTTCGGCAGCCTGATACGGGCTCACTCTTCCGCTGGCGATGTTTTCCAGAATGCCAATCAGCTTATGTCTGTCCATTTGCCTGTCCATGCGAGCGAATCTCAACTGGAATGACGTTGCCCGAGCCCTGGCGATAGCCCTCGAGGTCTATGGTTACAAAGGTAAATCCTATTTGCTTGAGTTCGTCTGCAATTTGCGATGCGAGGTGCGGATTGTCAATCAATCTCTTCAGTTCGCATTGCTCAAGCTCGATCCGGGCCAGGCAGCGCTCGTCCCCTGACGGTGGAGAATTGCCTTGAGCCTTCGGCTCCGGCGATGAATCGTTTGCCCGCGAAGGAGCATTGCTGCGCTCGGAAAGGGGCCCCGCAATGCTGTGATAACGCACCCGCACCTGCCTGAAACCCATGGCATGCAGCCGCTCTTCGGCTTTCTCTACCTTCGCCAATCGCTCGGGGGTGACCTTCTCGAACGTGGGAAACCGCGACGAAAGGCACGCCGATTGCGGGCGATCCCATGACGGCAGACCGGCCCTCGCTGCCAGTTTTCTGATCTCCTCTTTGGTCAACGCTGCGTCCTTGAGCGGGCTCAAAACTCTGTGCTCGTAAGCAGCGCGATGCCCGGGGCGGAAATCCCCCATGTCGCTCAGATTGGCACCATATGCCAGATTGGTGAAACCCTCTCGGGCTGCCATAGCCTTCATGGCCTCAAACAACGTGCTCTTGCAGAAATAACATCTTTGCCCGTCGTTTTGCTGATACTCCGCTTTCGCCACCTCGTCCGTGCCAATCTCAACCAGCTCCCAGCCGAACGCATCCGCCTGCTTGCGCGCGTCAGTCAGCTCTTCCTGAGCGAGGCTGGGCGAGACCGCGATGACAACTTTTGCCCTGGCGCCCAGGACTTTGCGCGCGTAGTACGCAAGCAGCGAGCTGTCGACGCCGCCGGAATAAGCAACCAGAACGTCGTCCAGCGAAGCGAGCATCTCGATGAGCTCTTGCTCTTTGCGTTGAAGGTCGTTGGAGTGATCAGCGCCAGGGCTGATCGCTGTTTGGCAGGATGTGCGCTCGAATGCCATAGCCAACCACTAATTCGAATCTGGGACAAAAGAGCATTTTACACGCTCTGGTCCTTTGCCACGCTGCCTCCCACCAAAACCTCAAGGCATTTGCGAATTGATCCTTCGTCGTCCTTGCGCGCGTCCTCGAGAAGCTTGTCCACATTATTGGTAAGCGCTGCTCGATCAATTTCTTGCGGCTTGCCGACAAAGATCTTCTCGTAAAGCGTCTTGGTGAGCCCTTCTTCAGCAGTCAAAAGTTCTTCATACAGCTTTTCGCCCGGCCGCAAGCCGATGAATTGTACCTCAATGTCTTGCCCAGGTCTCAAACCCGAGAAGCGTATGAGGTCGTAAGCCAGATCAATGATTTTCACCGGCTTGCCCATATCAAGAACAAATATTTCGCCGCCCGAGCCAAGCGCGCCAGCTTGCAGAATCAGTTGCACAGCCTCAGGAATGAGCATGAAATAGCGTGTAGCCTCGGGATGGGTTACCGTCACCGGTCCGCCCTGGGCGATCTGCTGCCGCCAGAGCGGTATCACCGATCCCCGGCTGGCAAGCACGTTGCCGAATCTGACCGCCACATACTTGGTCTTGGATTGGCGAGCAAGGCTCTGCACGACAAGCTCGGCAATGCGCTTCGTTGCGCCCATTACAGAGGTCGGATTGACAGCCTTGTCGCTGGAGACAAGAACAAAAGTCTCGACTTTGTATTCGTCGGACAAACCGGCCACAACTTGCGTTCCGCGCACATTATTGGTAATGGCTTCGGCGACGTTGCCCTCCATGAGCGGCACATGCTTGTGGGCAGCCGCGTGAAAGACAACGGACGGCCTGTGCTTTTCGAATATCGCCCTTAAGCGGACTTCATCGCGCACATCGGCAATGATGGGAACGATATCGACAGGCTCCGGTCTGGACTTGAGCTCCTGATGAATGGCGAAAATGGAGTTTTCGCCCCTGCCCAGGAGCAATATTTGCTGTGGTTGGAAACGCAGAATTTGCCGGCACAACTCACTGCCGATGGACCCGCCCGCTCCTGTCACGAGCACCGAGCGATCTTCGAGATAGCCGGCGATCGAAGCGCTGTCGAGCTGAACCGGCTCGCGCCCGAGAAGATCTTCGAGCGAAACTTCTCGCAGCTGGCTTACTGACACCCTGCCGTTGATAAGCTCAAACAACCCGGGCAGAATGCGCGTCTCCACTTCCGCTTCGCGGCACAGATCGACAATCCGGCGAACCTCAGCCGGAGGCGCCGACGGCATGGCGATTATCACCTGGTCGATAAACAGATTTTCGACCAGGCGCGGCAAATGCGCGGTGGCACCAAATACGGTTATGTTGCCAATGCGCTTGCGATACTTCTGCGGGTCGTCATCCAGCATGCCCACAACGTCGACACCAAGATCGGGACGTTGTGCGAGTTCTCTCAGCACCATCTGTCCCGCGTCTCCGGCTCCCACCACCAGAGCGCGTCGCCTGACCGGTTGGCGCCAGTGCCTGCGCTGATTGTGCTCCGTCTCCAGCCGGCGCAAGACACGCGCCGCCGTAAGGACCAGAAAGCACAAGCCACAATCGATGAGAATGATGCCATAAGACAGCTGATTGCCGTCAATGGACAAAACGCCCACCGCTCTTGCGATCATTACCAATGTAGTCACGGAAAGAATGGAGCAGCCGAGCTCCATCACCTCCGTAAGCCCGGTATATCGCCACAAGCGCCTGTAAACGCCAAACGCCCAGTTGGCGAGCAAGCGGAGGGTCACGATGATCGGACCGATAAGCATTAACTGATGGAAAAACTTAGTATTGAGGTGCCCGTCGAAGCGGATCAGGTAAGCACCGCCAAAGGCCAGAAAGATGAGCAGACCATCAAGCAAGATCTGCAGGACGCGCATCCAGCGGATGCTGGCGAAGGCATAAGCAATCTTGTAACCGCTGAGATTCGGCGGCGGCAGCTCGACTTGCTCGGCAGCCAGAGGATAAGAGCCAGTCGCGGAAGTTTTTTCTTCGAGCTCAGCCGGCACAGTCAATTGATGATTCCCTAAACCCTTTGTGGCGCAATCGCTGCTCTTCGCCGCTCAGTCTTCCATCCAGCCTGAAAGAGGACGCCAAGACCAGAGGTCAACCTATATTACACCTAAGATCTAGAGCCAAGGTTATCGCCAATTTACTTGTTTTTGCCATCCCCCACAAGATCTGCGTTTCCGGTCTCAGACCGCCTTGACACATTAAGAGATTCTGATTTGGAGACGCCGCATTATATCGATGGAGCATACCGTTGAGTTAAGCATTATCCAAGCTTTCCGCGGCCCACGGGCAAAATCTCCGGCTGTCGCGCAAACAGGCGCGGCTGTCGCGCACGGCACACGTCCAGCTGCTTTTCAATGAGAGTTCATGAGTCAGGCTAGGAGACTTTCATCTTGCCCTTGCCCTGCTGGACCCAATCTCTAACTTGTTCGTAAGGCAATCCCAGTGCTTTGGCGGTGCCCATGAGCGCCTGCTCGTGCGGGACGTCGATGTCGGTCAACGAACGATAGTGCTTGAGAACGCTCAATTTGAGCGGCGCATCCTGTACCGAGCCGGTGGCGGCAACAAGGAGGAAGATAGTCATGCCATAACCGATGCCCATTCCAGCCAAGGCACCGAGAATGTTTATGGTGTCGTACTTCGGGAAAAGTCCCGGAAACCAGGGCGTGCCCGTGCAGGCGAAGTGGAAGGCGGTCTGGACCACGAAGAAAGCGACGATGTAAATCATCGGATCTTTATCGTAAGCCTGGGTAATATCCTTTTTCTCTCCCCGGTTGAAAATTTGATTGCGCGGTTTGGGCATCCAGCTGTGGATTCTTTTGAAGTCGGGCGGAACTGCCATGTAAGCGCCCAGGATTGAACAGAGAAGCATTGCCGGACCAAAGAAAACGGTGAGTGACTTGAGGTGGGTATCCCATGCCGTCACCGCCCATGGCACGACGACACCGAGCACTACCAGAACCATGAGCCGCCCCGGACCGATTTTCTGCTCTACGTGATTAGCAAAAACCCAGAAGAAGTAGCCGTTTATGAACATCTGCGCCACATGGATGCTGGCGAAAGTGCCCCAGAGCATTTTGCCGATGCCATTCCAGTTTTGAGCCTTGACGTATTCGTAGAACTGGTCGCCGACGAAGCCGTATCCTTGCGTGATGAAGAAGGTGTCGTTTTTGGTCACTGAGACCTGGTAATAACACAGGACAATGCCGGTTATCAGCATGGCTGTGACGAGCGGGAAGGCTTTGCGGCTTTCGACTCTGAGCTTTGGAGGGTTTTGCATAATTTGGCCCTGATCAACGCGGATACACGA
>DATNRC010000345.1:0-2874 GCA_036703705.1 Candidatus Obscuribacterales bacterium | reverse complement strand
CCGCCGGTGCTCATCGCCGACGAGCCGACGGGCAACCTTGATCCGGCAACGTCTCTGGAAATCGTGCAATTGCTCGAAAAAATCAGCGAGCGAGGGACGACGGTCTTCATCTCGACGCACGACAATACGATCGTCAATGCTATGCGGCGGCGTGTGATTTACCTGAAAAACGGAGAGATTGTTTCTGACGTCGACAGCGGCGTGTACGAATTGGAGCCGAGCCCGCAACCATGAGACAGCTGAGAATATTCTTCCGTGTAATCATTGAAACATTGATCGGCCTCAAGCAGAGTGGTTGGTCTAACTGGCTTGTCGTAAGCATTCTTGCCATCGCCCTCACCATATTCGGTAGCATTCTCCAGGTGACCATGACTCTGAAGAACGTCGTCGGCGCTTGGGGATCACAATTGGAAATCTCGGCATACCTCAAGGATGGTTACTCGCCCAAGAAAGTGGCGCGCGAAATCAGCCAGATTGAAGAAGTGCAGCTTGTCGAGATAGTGACCAAGGATGTAGCCTGGAGCGAGATGCAGTCGACTTTCAAAGTTGCCGCCCTGTCGAATCCGCTTCCCAACACCTTGCACATTCGCGTGAGCTCTCCTGAGGCCGTAGAGAAAGTGGCTCCCAAAATCAAGCTTCTGCCTCAAGTCGAGAACATCCGCTATCCCATGAAAGTGGCAAAAAAGATCAACGAATTTCGTCATTTTATAGAAATCGCAGGACTGGTCGTCACCGGGGCGCTCGCTGCCGCCACACTGACAGTCATCGGCAATACGATTCACCTTCTCATTCAGTCGCGGCACAGGGAAATCGAAATCCTCAGTCTCATGGGGGTCAGCCCCTTTTACATCAAGGGACCCTTCATTTTGCAGGGAGCCGCATATGGAGCAGCTTCGGCCGTATTGGCAATCGCAGTTTTGGCCGGCATACATCTTTATCTTGACCCTTATCTGAGCGAACAAATGCTGAGCCTGGCGCCCTTTTTGCCGCACAACATGGAATACGGCATGTGGCAGACATTCCTCTTCATGCTCTTTCTGGGGGTGGCAGTCGGAGCGGGCGGTTCCGCCTGGACCTCGGGACGCTATATAAAGATCTGAAGCCTTTTCAGCACCGACAAGCATTTGCAACAAGCCTTCTGAGCGCACGCAGATTCCGGCGAGAAATTTGCAGCGAGCGTATGTACGCAGAGGAGGAGCAGTGCGACTGAGGGTGCATACATTGCGCATGAATTAGCGCTGTTGTTTCAGTAGCCGCCGCCTGGACCGCGAATGTGGCGCCGGTTGTCCCAGCCAATATCCTGAAGGACACCGCCGATTCCCCCTCGCTGCATGAACACACCCAGGATGGCAGCCGCACCAAGAACCCCGATTGTTTGTTGCAGTGCCTTGCCGTCCAGTTGAGGTTGTGCTGCCTGAGCTTGAGGCACAAGCTGCCCGTTTGTGGCCGGCAGTTGATACATGGGCAGCTGATTCATCATCATCGCATTGGCATTCTGACCATAGGGCATCATCGTTGCCTGCCACTGTTGATTGAGACAGTTTTGCATGCCGCCACTCGTACACTCATTAGCCTGCATCCCTGTGGCCAAGCTATTGACGTTCAGCGCATTGGGAGCGATAAAAGCGTTGCCGCCTAAAGGCTGCAGAGCCTGCACTTGACCCTGCATGGGCTGCATTTGGCTCAGCATCTGGATTTTGAGGGATTCATCAACGATGTCCACGCCAATGGCGTCGTTGGCTGCCGTTTGCGCAAAAGCCGCCTGATTGACCAACAGAACCGCAAGAACTGCCCGCGTCAATGCTTTTAATGCTGCTCTATGCCCGGCGCGCACCATCTTCCATTCCTCCTTTTGGCAAGAAGATGATATGTCTTCGTTTGTAATCTGTCTCTGGGAGAAGTACGCAGAAGCGGGTAGTTTTTGCAAATGGCATCTCATTATTGCAAGCACAGTTTTTGCAGCCACGAAGAGGGGCAGCACCAGTACAAACGAGAGAGGAGCGCCGATGGCGCTCCCCTCCGTTTTTTGCATTTAAGCGCTACTTATTGGCCGGCTCGAGCATTGAGACTTTCGTCATCTTGTCGCCCTGGCGGAGGGCAAGAGCGGCATTCAAGCCGTCAATCACTTTGCCGAACACCGCATAGCCTGGGGGATTGTCCAGGAACGTGGCGGGGGCGAGAGTGATGTAAAACTGCGAGCTTGCCGAATTAGGATTGTCCGATCGTGCCATAGCCACAATGCCGGCTGAATCGTGCCTCAAGTTCGGCTTCTTCTCGAGCGGAATTGTTCTTTCCCGCCCGGTTTGAGGATCTATGTAACCGCCCATGCCGGTGCCTTTCGGATCCCCGCCCTGAATTACGAAATTCGGCTCGTAACGATGAAATGTGAGTCCGTTGTAAAATCCTTTCCCCACCAGATCGAGGAAATTGCCGGCAGTAATCGGCGCTTCATTTTTGAAGACTTGAATCTTGATGGTGCCCTTTGTCGTTTCCATTACAACTACAGGATCGTTTGTCATTTTTCCTCTTTTGCCCTGCGCGAGCTTAGTATCCAGGGAGAAGGCTGCGCCTGAAAAAGCGACCAGTGAAATCAGCGCCGCCATTAATGCCACTACATTTAGTGCGGACCGAAAGCGCCCGTCGTTACTTCTGCCTTGAAACCTTAGCATCCGCCTGACATCTCCATATAAATTGCAAAACGCTTCAAATTCTACCCGAGATTACAGGCAATAAATGGAGCGGCCGGAAAATCTTTGCGCTTATGGCCTTACCACGGGCACATTCAGCGTCCCACCAGGAATTGACGGGGGCAAATAGGAGATGGGAATTTTAAGGCTCGTTACAGTCTCCAATTGCGCGCAATCAAAACCCACC
>DATNRC010000344.1:0-13139 GCA_036703705.1 Candidatus Obscuribacterales bacterium | reverse complement strand
CCACTGTCGAGAAGGGTCGACGAAAACCGGGTTAGGTCTTTTGAGTGCCGCCACGAGCCTGGTTGGTACGGCTCCTTCTCCGGAAACTTCTTGAGCATCTGTTCCTTTGTTAGCCCCAGCGTTTCCTGCAAGCAGCGTTGTGATTCCTTCTCTACATATTCATCCACGCTACTGCTTCGATCTTCGGATAGGGACTGTTGTGAACTTGTTTGAGACCAAACCGGCGTTCTTGTTGCGATCGATGCACACAACAACATTGCAGCAAGCGACATTGTCCGCTTCATTTCTTGAGTTCCTTGCCGACATAGTGTAGCGTTTTGGGAAAGTAAAATCGAAGCAGCTGTTCGGCATGCTTGTCAGAACCCCCGCCCGTAGCCACTGCAAAACACTCCGCATAGAATTCATCTCTGGACCGTCTGGACAAATAACGCCATAAAGGTCCCGGATTCTCCGCAGTGCCTATATCTTGGCGGAGCTGCCTCATTTTTGCAGGCGACATCTCTTCTAATTCGCTCAGGAAGGTTCCTTTAAAACCGCTGTCGGTTGCTGAGAGATAGTGGTTGAGAAAGTCGTGAGCATGTCCTACTTCATGACGGGGAAGTCCTGCAGGGTCGTACCTTTCAAACTCTTTCAGTGGTGCCCCGTCACCCAAATACTCGAAAACGGCTATCCGTGGTGGATTTGCGGATTTATCAAATAAGGAGGGTGCATCGGATGCATGGGGCAGAATCGCCTGGTGGCTTCCGAAAGCCCGGTCGTAGGAATTGATGTCTTTGAAGACGTATACCTTGACCCCATTGCGGTCAAGCTCCTTTGCTATTGTGTCCGGAAGAGTCGATAATCCGCCCTCCACAGTTCGTGCATAGTCTAATGAGGCGCCTCTGTTCTCAACCTTCACGCGGGTTACGTCATGTTGTTTTGAGCGATCCTCAGCTTCTGATTTCTCTTCAGGGCGTCTTGCCAAAAAGGTCCTGTCCTTCCTGAGTCCGTAAAGGTCAATAGAGCAGCCACAATCTAAGTCGCCGGCTTCTGAATCTGAGTTGTGCAAGGGCTTGCCGAATGATGAGTTGACGGGTCTTATCCAATCCTGTCGTGCTTCGTCAAGTTCAGCAAATTGTTGGTTGGCTTTGACAACCAACTCAGATCGTTGCTCTTCCAGCTCGACGTCCGACATATCAGTTCTTATCCCGCTGAAAACGATCGGATCCTATATACCCTAATTGCACTTCGTAATGTCATTGGAAGCAAGGTTGCATCCTTTCTCGACTTCGGCAGAAGCGACCGTTTTCCCAATCTGCCTGCGGCCTAACGGCCCCACGCCCAGCTGGCGGTCGAGCGCAGTGAGTACATTTCTTTGCTTTTCTTTTCTTTCTATGTGGCGAGGGATGAACTTCCTTGCAAATTAAAATGCCTGTAAACGCTTAGCGTTTCTTGATCCGCTAAGATGGGGATGACTGATGACGAGGAAATCTTCGTGAAATTCGGTGAATTTGAGCTTTCGATTATTAGAGAATGCTCGTTTAAATTGGACGGCGGAGCAATGTTTGGCGTTGTTCCCAAGACGATGTGGGAGAAGGTTTCGCCCGCTGATGAGCTGAATCGGGTACCGCTGGCTTGCAACCTGCTTCTCATCGAATCACCGGATGGGCGCGTGCTGGTTGAGACAGGCATGGGCGATCGTTGGAGCCCCAAGGAGCGCAGCAGATATGAGCTGACCACACTTGTCGACACATGTAATGTGCTCACCTCGCTTGGTTTGTCGAATGAGGACGTTGATGCGGTCATAATTTCGCACCTTCACTTCGATCATGCCGGCGGCGCCGTCAGACTCGTTGATGGAAAATTGGCGCCGACCTTTCCAAATGCGAAATATTTCGTGCAGAAAGGCGAATGGGAGCTAGCTCACAAAGCCAACGCCAGAGCTCGTGGCAGCTACCGTGCCGATGATCTCGATCCGCTGAAAGAAAACGGCGTGCTCCAAATTGTTGATGGCGATCACGAGGTGTTGCCTGGGATTTATGTCAAGGTCACAGGCGGGCACACGAGTCACCATCAAATCGTTTATTTCGAGTCTGAAGGGCAGAAGGGCGTTTATTTTGCCGATATCATTCCCACAAAGAGCCATCTTTCGCCACCGTGGGTGATGGGCTATGACCACTTTCCGCTGAGAAGTTGTGACGTCAAGTCAGAATGGCTGGCGCGCGCTGCCAAAGAGAGATGGCTGGTCGTTTTTGATCACGAAGTTGGCGTGCCGTGGGGAAAGGTTGGCATCACCAGCGATGGCAAATTCGAATTTCACCCCCTCGAGGAGTCCTCACTTTCTCATCGGCATGAACAGATTTACGAAAGCAAGCAAGCGGTTTCGCAGTAGAAGTACATTACTTGCCCATCGGCATCGACCTGAGCCCATGGCAAATGCGAAGGCTTGTTCGACCTTGACTCTCGATGTAAACTACAAATCGAAGCGTATGGTGAACGATCCATGAGCTCGGCAGAAAAACAGAATCTGGTGTCGGTCGCTCAATACTTGGCTCAGGAGCTAGTTTCTCCAGTCAAGCATGAATATTTGGGCGGTATTGTCTATGCCATGGTCGGTGCACGCAACGTTCATAACTTGATCGCCACCAATGCCCTTGTAGCGCTCGGAAGCCGTTTGCGTGGAAAGCCCTGTCGTCCCTATACCTCTGACACCAAAGTCCGCATCAGGATGCTCTCCGAAACTCGCTTCTACTACCCTGACGTATCTGTTATATGCAGACCAAATCCGCAAACTGACTCCTTTCAGGACGAACCAGCCATTATACTGGAGGCGCTTTCGCGGGCAACTCGCCGCATCGATGAGGGAGAAAAACGGCAGGCATATCTGTCCATACCTTCCCTGTCTGTTTATGTTCTTTTAGAACAAGAAATGCCGGCACTGACAGTCTTTAGACGGACAGAACAAGGGTTTGTGCGAGAAGTTTACGAAGGACTCCAGGCGGATTTGCCTCTTCCCGAGATCGAGGCAAATCTGCCTCTGTCAGAGATATACGATGGTGTCGAGTTTAGTCCCGAACCTGATAGCACCATAGATCAATCATCTTGATGCGATCTTGCCTGTGAATACATTATGCAATTGGCCGCAAGCCGCATCAATATCCGTGCCACGCTCCAATCTGATGGTTACCGTTTTGCCCGTCTTCTCGGCAAGACGCTTGAATGTTTGCTGGGCCTCGCGAGAAGGCCTTTCATAGAGCGTTTCTCCCAGCTCGTTGGTAGTTGGATTGAAAGGAATGAGATTTATATTGCAATGAACATCCTTGACCATTTCGGCTAGCAGCTTGGCCTGTTCGGGTTTGTCAGTGATGCCTTTCAGCAAAACATATTCTATGGTCACCCGTCGGCCCGTCGTATGCGCATAGTCAGACAACGCGGACATGACCTCGTCAATGGGATATCTCTTTGTGATTGGAACGATTTGTTCGCGTGTTTCGGTATCAGGTGCGTGCAATGAAAGAGCCAGAGTAATGGGTAGTCTCCTTTCGGCGAGTTTGCGAATTCCCGGAACAATTCCTGAGGTCGAAACAGTAATATGGCGAGCGCCAATTGCGACTGATTGAATGAGCGTTTCTATCGACGTAATCACTTCGTCGACATTTAAGAGCGGCTCACCCTGTCCCATGTACACTACATTCGCTACGCGCTTACCAGACTCGCGTTGAATACACATGACCTGGTCGACTATCTCCTGATGTGCAAGATTGCGCTTGAAACCGAGATAGCCAGTCGCGCAAAATGTGCAGCCTACGGCGCATCCCACCTGGCTGGACAGGCACGCGGTCAAGGTCGGCCGATCCTCGAAGGACATCAAGACGGACTCTACATATTGCCCGTCAGGCAACTGGAACAAGTATTTCCGCGTGCCATCCGAGCTTACCTGCAAGTGCGCCTGCTTGAGAAGAGGCACTTGTGCTTTTTCTTTGAGAGTAGACCTCAAATCTGCTGACAGATCTGTCATCTGATCGAAACCATCCGCCCATTTGCCGTAAATCCACGTACTCAACTGTCGGGCGCGGAACGCCGGCAGCCCCAGCTCGCTCACGAAATTGGTAAGCTCAGCTAAATTCAAACCTGACAAAGCCTTCCGGGGCTGTTCAGCGGTGGTTGTAATTGTTACGTTCCCTTCGTCCATCTCTTTCTTACTGCTTGTTACGTCATCTTCTTCGGCGCTGGCTCGGATTACACCCGGGGGATGCTGTTGTTAGATTTTTGCCGGAAAAATTTAACACGGAGTCATGGTTTCCCGGGCTCGGCGCTGACACGCTCCGCTTTGGCGCCAGTCGTCCTGCTTTCCTCCTTCAGCGCCGGTGCTAGTGGAGACCGGCTCCTGGTGCGATTCCCTGCCCCGTGTTAGATTTTCTCTCGAATTTCTAACACCGGCCCCGCCCATCCGCTAATTCGCCCCTAGACCAGGGCGCTTCCAGCAAGGTTAACCCATTTCTTTGTAAGGTCCTCTGCTTGAGCGGCTCGTAAGCTCGTGTTAGAAGTTTCCGCGAATTTCTAACACCCATACCACCCTCCGCTTGAGTTACCCCTCCCCTGGTCCGGAAACAGGCAATTTCTGGGCGCACCTGCCCTCATGAGCTGAGCCTGGCTGGCGAAACCTTTATGTCTCAGCTGACGTCAACATCATAACAGTGCGCGCTTGGCAATGCCTCGGTCCGCTGCCAAATCTTACGAGAAGCTTGTCACTTCCGGGATGTCAAATGGGTGCATGATACAATCGGAAACTAATAATTACTACTTGGATCGCAGCCAGGACGCCTCTTTCCAAGCATGACGCTGGAGGCTTGAAGAAGCGTAATTTACGAAGCAGTCCAACTAGGTACGATTATCGACTCATCGCTTGCGGAGAAATTATCGACATGTCGGAATCTTGGGAAGAGCGCACGCGCAATTGGATCAAGTCGCTCTTCGGTGAGTCTAACGAAAAAAAACTGAAAGTTTTGAGGGATTATGTCGCTCGCGCCAATGAGTTCGAGGCCAGGATCTCCGCTCTTTCTGATGAGGAACTCAAGGGGAAGACGGCTGAGTTCCGGCGGACGATCGATAACGCGCTGAAGGGAGTGCCGGACACGAAGCTCATCCCTGACGACGCGCCAAAGATGCCGGGTCAGTTCCGCACGCAAAAGGATAAAGTTTTGGCGGGCGTTCTTGAAAAAATGCTTCCCGAGGCTTTTGCGGTAGTGCGGGAGACGGGAAAACGCACTTTGAATATGCGCCACTTTGATGTGCAGCTCTTGGGTGGTGCCGCCCTTCATTTCAACAACATTTCCGAAATGAGAACCGGTGAAGGCAAGACGCTCGTCGCTACTCTTCCTGCCTATCTCAATGGTTTGACCGGGCGGGGCGTCCATGTAGTCACTGTTAATGATTACCTGGCAAAGCGTGACGCTGAGTGGATGGGACACATCTACAAATTTCTGGGACTTTCGGTTGGCTTGATTTATTCCCATCAACCCGACCATGAAAAATACGAGGCCTACCGGGCTGATATCGCATATGGCACCAACCACGAGTTTGGATTCGATTACTTGCGAGACAATATGCGCAAGTCGTTGGATCAACTCGTGCAACGACCCTACTATTACGCAATTGTCGATGAAGTCGACAACATCCTCATCGACGAAGCAAGAACTCCGCTCATTATCTCTGGTTTCCCGACCGAGTCGTTCACTGAGATTTACCTCAAGATGGCGCAACTGGCGCCGATCATGGAAAGGGGGCAAGACAAGGAAGATGAAGACTGCGACTACTGGGTAGATGAGAAGTCGCACAATATCCTCATGACCGAACGCGGCATCAAGCGGGCAGAAGAAATGCTCGGCGTCGCCGATTTGTTCGACATGCACTTCAACTTCCATCACCATCTGGTGCAGGCGCTCAAAGCCAAGGAACTCTACAAGTTGGACGTCAATTATGTGATACGTCCTAATGAAGAAGGCAAGCCGGAAGTCGTAATCGTTGATGAATTCACCGGGCGCATGATGATAGGAAGGCGCTGGAGCGACGGTCTTCACCAGGCCGTTGAAGCAAAAGAGAACGTACCCATTCAGGAAGAGACACTTACATACGCTTCAATCACCTATCAGAATTTGTTCAGGCTTTATCCGAAGCTCGCAGGCATGACCGGAACAGCAATGACTTAGGCTGCAGAGTTTCAGAAAATTTACAACCTCAATGTCATCGCCATTCCGACCAATAAGCCGATGATAAGGAAAGACGAAGCTGACGTCATTTACAAGACGGAAGAGCAGAAATACATCTCGGTCATCGAAGAAATTTGCGAGATGCACGAGATCGGCAGGCCAGTTCTCGTTGGTACGACGAGTATCGAAAAATCCGAATTGGTTGCTGATTTCTTGAGCAAACCTCAGAAGATGAATGAGGTTCTGCTGAAAAAGATGCACAAAACAGCAGACATCATCAAAAGAAACAATCTCTCGGGGCCTTCAATCGATGCTTTGAAGAAGGTTTTTGAACGCCCCGGTCTCGTTGATGTGGCGAAGCTGGAAGAAATTTGCCGGCAATTGGAAGTCGATTTTCCCAAGAAGCAAGAAGAGCTTTTGGAACGCGCCTATTCCATGCTGCGCAGCGCGAAAGTCGTGGCGGCAGTGCGCAAGGGTATTCCGCACCACGTCTTGAATGCCAAGCATCATGAGAAAGAAGCCATGATTGTTGCTCAGGCGGGTAGAAAGGGCGCCGTGACAGTGGCTACGAACATGGCCGGTCGCGGCACTGATATTCTTCTCGGTGGCAACCCCGAGTACATGGCCAAGGAGAAGCTCAAAAAAGAGAACCTTGCTTCCGACGATCCTGCTTACGACGATCGCGTCAAGGAGCTCACCAGGCAGTTCAAAACCGAAACCGACAAAGAGCACGACGAAGTAGTAGCCCTTGGCGGTTTACACATTGTTGGTACGGAGCGCCACGAGGCGAGGCGAATTGACAATCAATTGCGTGGTCGAGCCGGGCGACAGGGAGACCCGGGGTCGACGAGATTTTTCCTGTCACTGGAAGATCAGCTGATGCGTATTTTCGGCGGCGAAAAGATTGCGCGCCTCATGGAATTCATCAAGGCTGACGAGGAGATGCCGATCGAATCAGGCATGGTTACTCGTTCTATCGAGAATGCGCAGAAGAAGGTGGAAGCTCACCATTTCGATATGCGTAAGCACGTTTTGCAATACGACGATGTTCTGAGCACGCAGCGGGAAGTAATTTACAGGGAACGCCGGCGCATCCTCGAGCGTGCGGATCTCAAAGACAATATGCTCGAGATTCTCGATGAGCATGTCGATCAAATCATCCAGGGCTACATCGATCCCGATTCTCCGCCGGAGCTCTGGGAGGAGGAAGGTCTGCCTCAGGTTCTCCAGACCGTGCAGGCGGATATTCCGATGCTCAATGATTTGACGGTCGAAGAACTGGCGGGCTTGTCCTTCGACGATCTGCGCACCAAGCTCATCGAGGCGGCAAGAATGGCCTACGACGTGCGGGAGCAACACATTGGTGCGGATACCATGCGCGAGCTCGAGAGACAAATTCTTCTGAGCACGATCGACAGCAAATGGGTTGATTACCTGCACAACATTGATCTCTTGAGAGAAGGCATACATTTGCGCGGGTACGGGCAACGCGATCCGTTGCAAGAGTACAAGCGCGAAGCCTTCGACATGTTCAACAGGCTCATGCGCAGCATCAAGCACGAATCAGTGCAGCTCGTTTTCCGCGCCCAGCCTGTAGTCATGGACTTTGATGGCATCGAAGGCATGATCATGAATCAGCTGGCAGAAGAGGGTTCTGAAGATCTGGATCAAAAGGAGTATGCCGATCTTGTAGACAGCTTCCGGAAAGAAAATCCTGACGCCCAACTGCAAGATGTGCTCAGTCATCTCGGGCAGGTCGATTCCATAATGGAAACGGCAAGCGAATGGGCTGAGGAATCATCCAAGAACGAGGCGACAGCGAGCGTTCCGGCGCCAGCAGCTGAACCGAAGAAGGAGAAGTCCAAAAAGGGCGAGAAAAAAGGCACAGCTGCAGGCAAATCGCCACGAGAAGCAAACGGAGCGGAAGCATCCGCTGACAGCTCCATAGATGAAAGAGCACAATCAGAGCAAAAGGAAACTGCTGAAACGAGTGGCGGTATGGATGCAATGGCTGAAAAGACGCCGGCTGAGAAAGAACGCTGAGATTGACCTTATGGCGGTACCGCCCACGGTTCCTGAGATCGTTTATAGCGGCCGCCTGTGCATATTACGATGAAGATCCTTTCTTTCGACACCAGCTCACATCAGATTGCGCTCTGTCTCATGAGCGACAGCCAGGTGACGGCAGCGGATGTTATTGAATCTCCGCCCACCAAAAGGCAGGAGTCAGCGGCCATGCTTTTGCCTTCGATCGATTCCATACTCAAAAAAAGTGGCTGGTCAAAGCATGAGCTTGATTGTCTTGTTGTCGGTCAGGGACCGGGCAGTTTTACAGGCATCCGCACGGCAGTGGTCACCGCCCGCACTCTTGCCCAGGCTCTGCGCTTGCCGCTGGTCGGTATTAATGTACTTGATTGTTATGCTTTTGAAGTCGAACTTCCGGCAGTAGTCGTGATTTCAGCGGGGCGCGGTCATTTTTTCTTTGCCGCCTTTGAACGAGGAAGGGACGGCGAGAGGCTGACTGAGCCCATAGTGCCCCCTTCACATGGAACAGTGCAGGTAGTCGAAGATGTACTCTCAGATAAGCGCCTTCAGTCCTTTACTATGTGGGCGGATGATGAAAGCCGTGAAAAGCTTGGCGATTCAGGACACGCTTTCGAGCCCCTGCCTGCGCTTGCCAATGTTGCCGTGAGTCAAGCAAGAATTGCCTCGGCCCGATTGGCGTTGAGAATATCCACGCTCGGGAGTACGATTGAGGAGGCGGAAGAAAGTTCGTCGCCTCAGACGAAAGACGGGAAAAATGAGCGCACGAAATCGCACCTACGGGACATGCTTATAAAGGAGTTCCCCTACCGCAAGATAGAGCCACTGTATCTGAGGGGCGCCTCTGTAACTCTTAAGGAAACCGATGGCAAAAAGACAGCTTGCAATTGAGCTTCGCCGGTTAGGTGACCTTGATCTCGATGAAGTGATGGAGATTGAGCCGGTTGCTTTCGGCAGCCATCACTGGTCGCGGCAGTCTTTCGTCAATGAGTTAGGCAATAGCATGGGCAGGTATTTTGCTGCGGTGGATCAGCAGACGGGGCATCTTGTTGGGTATTCTGGATTCTGGATGATTGGAGATGAGGCTCACATAACTACGCTTGCCGTTCATCCCGAGTACCGGCGCAAGCACATCGGCGAGTTACTGCTTATTAACGATCTTTTTGCTGCTCAGGAAGCAGGGGCAAAATGGGTTACCCTGGAAGTGAGAGTTTCGAACGAGAAAGCACAAAGCCTCTACTATAAATTCGGCTTCAAAAACCTCGGCGTAAGGCGCAACTACTACCAGGATAATTCGGAAGATGCCTTTGTCCTGTGGACCGAGAACATTCTCCGACCTGAATTTTCCAGCAATTTGAAAGAACGCATGAAACAATTGCGGCAGCATTTGAAAGTTGGCTGGAACTCTGAACTTACGCACATGGAAGCGGAGTGCTTCAACCCCGAGGCCAACGATCGCACCTCGGTGATGTGAATGAGCGGGCACTAAGCGATTTGTACTGCTTCCGGATATATGCCGTTTGACGTCAAGAATGTGCAACGTGCCGCCTGCAGCCACTTTACCGTTAAGGGAGAGGTTTTCATGCAATAATTGAGGCGGCTCCTTCATGTATCTGGCTTAAGCTGGGAGCGGCGGAACATTTGGAAGCAAAAAAGTGCAGCTCGTAGTTGTCGCCAACAACAAAGAAAAGGTCGTTCGACGCAAAAGTCGCAAGTCTGTCGTCGGGCAGGTCGTGCTCGTTCTTCTGGGGCTAGAGCTCATGTTCATGGCGGCATTCAGCACATTCCAACTACCGATTGGGACGGGTCATAATCTTTTGAATTATGCCCACCTCGAGACACGCACCCTGATTGCCCAATTGCCGGAGCGTTTTAAAAACCCCATCGTTACAAGGTTTCCTGAGATAAACGCTACGCCAGGCAATGTGCGCTACGGCTCTTATACGGCGCAGGCGCCTTTGGCTATATTTATTGGCTATGTTCTTGGCCTGCCTCTTGCCCCTATTGCCGCGGCTCTCTTTTTGTTTCTCGGCTTAGCCGGACCGCTCGTCCATGTCCATCCTTTTGCTTCCGGCGGAGGATTGGGTTACTACCTTGAGCCCGGCTTCGGCTACTTATTGGGAATGATTGCCGCGACCTGGGTCGTCGGGCTGATAACTGCCAACAAACGTACCTCCTTGTCGCAATTGCTGGCAGTGATGACCGGATTGGCGACCGTGCATCTGACGGGACTTCTGTATCTCATCGGCACTTGTCTGGTCTTCGGGCTTTTTGACGGCCTTGGTATGATGCCTTCATGGCACGCATGGATATTCGAAGAAGCACGGAATTTGTCCTGGTACCCGTTGCCCTACGATTTTCTGTTCGGGCTTCTTGCGGTGGGGGCTGGATTTCCGTTTCGCTGGCTGGCAAATATGCTAACCGCACCAGATATCACGTCTCGGAATCAAAGCAATAAGATAAGAGAGCTGTTCCAGGACTAGCCAGGCAATACAAATGGCGATAAAGATCCCTTCCTTCCTTCTGACGCGCAAAGCGGCTTATCTGGCTGCCGGCGCAGCCGGATTGGGAGCGGGGTTTTTTTTCTACTCCCGCCTCGTGGAGCCCAAGCGATACAGGCTGGAAACGGTTCGGGTCATCACCGGTGATGGCAATAGCTGGCGCATGAGAGACGGCAACGGACAACGAAAGCGCCTTGAGGACAAGGTTGGCAGGCGCGTTTATCGCGTGCTGCACCTGTCCGACTTGCACCTTAAGCACCCGGAAAGCCACAAGATTGATTTTCTCAAGAGAATCACCGACTCTGAATACGATCTCGTGGTTCTGACTGGCGATGTCTTTGAAGATTATTCAGGACTTGCGTATGCCTCCTTCCTGCTCTCGAGACCGCCAAAAATAGGCGCTTACGCCGTTCTTGGAAATCACGATTATTACGATTACAGCATGCTCAACAAAATAGTCGGCAGACTGATGCGGCGCATGCGTCATCCAAGAAAAAAGAGAGACGTGGAGCCCATGGTGTCCGCTCTTAATGAGGCTGGTTTCAAGGTTCTGCGTAATGAAGCGATATCCGTGCCCGAGCACGGGCTTCATATCGTGGGCATTGATTATCCAGGCATATCTCAGGCCAAACTTTCTGAACTCGTAGAGCGGGCCAGGCGCGACCAACTCGTGCTTGCGCTCTTTCACTGGCCGCGCAATCTTGATTTCATGAATCGCGCTGGCGTTCACCTTGCCTTCGGCGGTCATACCCATGGCGGGCAAATACGCATCCCGGGGATGGGCGCGCTCATAACCGATTCCGAATTGCCGCGGCATGAGGCTTCCGGTCTTATCCGAAGAGGCAACACAGCTATACACATCTCACGCGGACTGGGCGCTGATCCTCGCACGAACTTTCGCTTTTTCTGTCCGCCGGCAGCGACTGTTGTGGAAGTCCATCATCAGACAGTTCTTAGCTGAGCCGTGCAAATCATGGGCTCATGGGCTTTCCCGGTTTTTTCGGCGCGCCCTCTTATGCTTCGAGAGCCAGCGGGTGGTGGCTGTTAGATTTTCGCGGGAAGATCTAACACTTCATCCCCGCTGGCGCCAGGATCGACTACAGGCTATCGTGGATGAGACGGCTGAGAAAATGACTGGAGCGAACACCCGTGACAGTTTTGCCATTCGCTGTTAGAAAAAGGCGCAAAAATCTAACACGCTCTCCAGCCGGACTTTTGCCGCCTAACCCAGCCAGGGAAGGTGTGCTTGAATCTGCCTGTAAATAGACGAAATTCTATTTCTCACTAACCTTACCTTGTAAACATGGTTGCCCTCAATTAGGCGGGCGTCGATTTCATTGTCGCGAAATGCAAAATGCCCCATGTCCATTTGGCTGCCGAAGAAGCGACCCTCTAAAACTACCGACCTATCGTCTTGGTTGCGCTGAAGCCATTTCTCAGGGACGTGAAAAACAATGTTGAGCTCTTCGTCCGGCTTGATTTCGTTTACGGTGGCCTCCATTATTGCCCCATAACCCCAACTGAGCTCGCATTTGACATTCGTTGCTCGGCGCACAAGGGAAAGCCTTACTACTTCTGAGTCGTAACCGCTGGACGTGTACTCTCCGGTTACGTCAGCCAGAGTCCAATGAACCCACATACCAAGAAAAACGATTGATCCGATTAGCATGAGGACGTTCTTTTTGAGGCTCTTCTCATTAGGCGTCTCAGACTTTTTCCGCTTCTTCGGCTCGTTTTTGTCCATGTATCGCAACGATCTGGTCATTTGCGTAACTGCCCTACGGTATGTAATACGGCGTTTGCTTGTAAAGGAAGCGGATGGTGGCGGCATCACTGTTGGAGAGCACGCCGCGACCGTAATAAACGCTCATCAGGTCATAGGGATTAGTCGAGTGGTCGATGATTCCCAGCGCATGCCCCATTTCATGTCCCGCTGAAGCGCGCATCCGCTCAAAAGTCATTGGATTGCCGCGTTGATCCGTCGTCCTTAAGAGGATTACAACAGGCCGTAAAAGTGGAACCCCTCCCGCAAGAATTTTCTTGTACTCGAACAATCGCTGTGCAGTGTAGCCCCTGATGTCGTTTTGGAAGAGTCCCATGTTGAGCTTGTTGACGAAATGGTGAGTGAAGAAGACATATATGTCTGCATCCGAAGGGTCGTCGACGAGGTGGTAAGAAAACAGCCCTTCTTTCTCGAATGGCTTCCAGTAATTGATGCCGGCAATCACGGCATTGAGATGTTCCGGCACAAAGCCTTCTGCGACTTGCAGATTTTGCAATGCGCCAGGTGTCTCGATCACGTCAGCTACCAGGTCGGGCCAATGATCTTTGCTGTCCACATTCGTTTTTGGCGCTCCAAGCTGCTCGTCCACTATCGAGTCGAGTGACAGGCCTTTCGACACGTATA
>DATNRC010000343.1:0-21883 GCA_036703705.1 Candidatus Obscuribacterales bacterium | reverse complement strand
GAGACGATGATCCGTTTGAATTTGACCGCCATAGGCATTGGGGAAGCACTTTTCTCTGTCGCTAGGTCTCAAGGCGAAAGGCCTGAAGAACAACATGCTCGCTTCGACAAAGCAAGGACAAAGGTTGATGAGGCTGCTTCTTTCATCGTATGGTTGTGGGACAGGCGCACCGACCGCGAGTCTATCCTAAAGGCACAAACTCTGCTGAACCGAGCTCGTGCTGTCCTCGACAAGCACGAGCGCTTAGCTTCCCTGCCTAAGGAGACTAGCACTCACGATTTGAGCGTTCCGCTGGCAAAAGAGACACTGACTCTCCTCAATGAAACCCAGACCTCCATAAGGAGCTTGGTGGAGCAGGAAGAGAAAGTGCAGGTCGAGTCCCCTCAAATTCGCAATAAGCTCGAATGGCTCGTGGGCCTTGTCGTGCTGTTCTTCTTATTGTTCGACATTGGGATTGCGCTTTGGCTGGTGCGATCTTTCAGCTCTGATATCGTGGATCGCTTGAGCAAAGCTGCACTGAATGCACAATCGCTTGCTACTGAAAAGCCGGTGGAAGGAATTGGCGGCAATGATGAGATTGCGGCGCTCGATAGGTCTATCGCTCATGCTTCGGAAATTTTAGCCGAGGCGCATAAACGTAACCGGGCCATCCTGGATTTAGCCAGCGAAGCGGTGTTCTCTCTGGATCAAAATTTGCGCGTTCATTCTGCCGGACCCTCTACTGAAAAGCTGTTTCTCTACACTGCTGAAGATTTGCTTGGGCTGTCGATTTTGGAGCTTCTTGCCGATGACGAGAAAAAAGCGTTCCGTGCCGCTGTTGAGGATGTTCAGAAAAGCGGCTCTTCACCATCAATCGAAACGGTGATTGTGAGAAAGAACGGCTCGCTCGGAGACTTTCGCATATCGATGAGGAAAGGCGAATCCAACATCATCGTTTGTGTGGCGTCCGATATCAGCGAACGCAAGAATGTCGAACGAATGAGGCAACAATTCGTCTCTATGATCTCCCATGATTTGCGCACTCCTCTTACATCTGTGGGCGGCGCCTTATCTTTAGTGTCGGTAGGCGCGAAGGGGAATGTGCCGGCGTCAGTCAAAGGGAAGCTCAAGGGCATGGAGCGGACGGTACAGAAGCTGACACGCACTGTTCAAGACATTCTTGATATTGAGCGTTTGGAATCAGGAAAGCTCCAAATGCGCAGCGATTACATAAGCGCTTTCGACTTAATGGAGGACGCAATAGAGGAAGTTCTGACCGAAGCGCAAGATAAAGATTTATCGCTGGTGAAGAAGTATCGCGATGCAGCAATCCTCGGCGATTATGACTGGTTGCGACAGGCGCTGGTCAATTTGTTGCGTTATCTTATTTCGCAGGCGAGCACAGGGACTGAGTTGCTAATCTCGAGCGTTTCCTTCGATGTGCTCGCCGAAATTCGATTCGCGCCAGGCGACGGCAACCTTGATGCAGTCGAGCCAAGTTTTCACCGTTCGTACCTGGCAAAGGATGGGCAAGCGCCCGTTCGATCCGATATGCATCTCAGCCTTGCCCTTGCGAAAACCGTGATTGAGGGCCAGGGCGGAGAAATCGGTGCGGAGATGCTGCCCGAAGGAAGGTCATACTTTTTTGTTCGTATCCCCCGGGTTGTGGAGGAAGTGTCCTCGCATGATTGATATGCGCCTGCAAGCTCGTGGTTTGATCTTGGTTTGCATTCCCCTTGCAATTCAGATTGCCTGCGTTCTCAGTCTCTATGGCGCATTCATTCAAACGCACAGTCAAGCCCTGAAAGCGGAGCAGTCAAAGGAGTTCGCGCTATCGGCTGTGAAGCTGGCTATTGGCGTTGGTGGTGGCGTGCAGGTCATGCTCTTCTATGCATTTTCGAAGGGATTGATCGGCGACGAGTATTTTGACGAGATGATGGAGACTATCCATAAGGAAACCATGCGTCTAAAGACACTCGCCGGGACTAATGTTGAGAGGCAGAAAGCAGTGGAGCGGCTGGCGAGCGTCGAGAGCGCCGAGCGAAAAGTTTTCGAGATGATGAAAGCAATGGACATCGAGGAAGTGCGGAATCTCGATACTGTGCCGGCGTTCAAGGAGGAAGAGTTCAAGCAATTGGCAGGAATTGCTACTGCCGTTTCGCGTGTTGTGAATCTGTGCGAGCGAGAGGATAATGCTGCGCGAATAGAGCTGTTGAAAAATAGAGAGCGGCTTCGCTATTGGATGCTCGCAGCGATGACCATTACTGCGTTGGCCGCGTTGCTGCTCGGTGTGTTTTATGGCACAAACATCGCCGGAAGAATGCAAAGGCTGGTCGAAGTAACGGCTTTGATATCGAGACGAAAGCATCCTCTGCCTCCTGTCCTCAAGGGAAGCGACGAAATCGCGCAATTTGATGCGCTATTGCGCAGGATTGATGCCGCCATAACCGAGGCGGAAGACAAGGAAAGCGCACTTGTCCGCGAGGCAGCGGATGCGATTTTGTCGCTTGACGATAATCTGACCGTCGTCTTTGCCAATCCAGCGACACAAAGATTGCTGGGGGTTGAGCCATCCGCTGTTATAGGAAGACCCTTGAAGGAAACCGTCCTCTTCGACCACGACTCTAAAGTTGTTGATTCTCTACACGAGACGATCGCAAGCAAAGGATCGACCACCTTCGAAAGCACTATAAAAGGATCGAATAATGCTCGAATTGATGTTATGTGGTCAGCGTCGTGGTCGAAAGTTCAGAATTTGCTTTTCTGTGTTGTTCATGACATATCGGAAAGAAAAGAAGTAGATCGGCTTCGCGAAGAATTCATACAAACTATCAGTGCGGATCTACGCAAGCCCCTTGTAGAATTGGGATCGGGAATGGAAGAGGTATTGCGCGATTATTCGCTTCCTGAGCCCGCCGCTAAAGAATTACAAATGGCTCAGAGGAGCATTGATCATCTTTCGAGATTGCTTGATGATTTGCTCGATCTGGAAAGCATACGTACCGGAAGGCTTACGCTGACAAAGGCACCGGCATCCGTCGCTGAGATTCTGGAGCGGTCGCTGACGAATGTATCGGCTCTTGCTGAGCAAAAGGGCATTGCCATAAAACGATGTGGAAATGAAAAGTGTGAGTTGATTGCCGATCGGGATCGAATCGTGCAGGTGGTGATCAATCTTCTCTCTAATGCCATCAAATTCTCACCTGCAAATTCGATCATTACTGTCGAAGTAGAAAGTGACGACAATGGCATTCAGTTTTCGGTCACCGACGAAGGGAAGGGCATCCCGGAGCAATTTTTGGAAGTCATTTTTCAACCGTTCGAGAGATTGGCATCGGATGCAGAGATGAAGTCCGGGGCGGGTCTTGGCTTGTCTATATGCAAGCTGATTGTTGACGGACATGGCGGCAAAATAGGAGTGCTTAGCTCGCCCGGTAAGGGCAGCAAGTTTTGGTTCACTCTCCCTAAAATCGACTGCTTACTTTAGTGAAAGACAAGAGATGAGGGTTTTCTGAAATTGTTCCCTTAAGACATCTCATCCGTCTGGAACTTTCGTAAGAATATGTCTGGAGAGATCATTGGAACTCTGGGGGCGTTAGGACGTCCATTATTTTTGACTCGATTGGAGCTCCTGGACGTGGATTGGCTGTCGAATCCGGAAATTTGGGCCGCATTGATTTCGCTCACAGCGATGGAGATCGTGCTCGGCATCGACAACATCGTCTTTATCTCAATACTCTCGGGTCGATTGCCAATCGAGCATCAAGCAAAGGCACGGTTGTGGGGCCTGGCATTAGCTATGGTGACACGCGTAATGCTGCTTGCTTCCCTCACATGGGTGATGCAATTGACTCGTCCGCTTTTTGGCGCACACGGGCACGAGTTTAGCGGGCGTGATTTGATTCTCATTGGTGGTGGCGCATTTTTGCTCATGAAGTCGACGCGCGAGATCCACGAACGCATTGAAGGAGTGAATGAGGCGAGAGATGTGAGGATGTATCCTACGTTGGCGAGCGTTTTAGTGCAAATCATGTTTCTGGATATTATCTTCTCGCTTGACTCAGTCATCACGGCTGTTGGAATGGCAAATGATTTGTGGGTCATGATAACAGCAGTTATGATTGCGGTCTTAGTCATGATGGCGTTCTCCAAGGTCATAAGTGACTTCATTCATGCCAACCCAACCGTAAAAATGCTTGCCTTGAGTTTCTTGCTTTTGATTGGGGTAGTGCTGGTTGCAGATGGTTTTGGACAACACATTGACAAGGGATATATCTATGCGGCAATGGCATTTTCTCTTTTCGTTGAGATGTTGAATATCAGAGTGATGCATAAGCAACGTAAGCGAGCACCACTTAGCGCAAGCGAGAAATACATTCAAACGGGCCTGGAATACTGCCCTGACACGATTGGCAAAAAACCACGTGAAATTCTTTGAGGTGGAAAGGTCCGTCGACGTGCCGACGAACTATCTGATCATGACAAGAGAAGTCCCGTCTGCTGGTTAGTCCTGTTGTCTTGCGATTAGTTTCAGGCGACACGAAGAAGAGCAACGCATCATCGCTCTTCTTTGTTCTTGCAACAACATCGTTAGTGCGGCAGAGTGGCGGCACGCCAGCCATTCCGACAGTTTGACCTGTGTATTGTTCTCAAAGCTCATGTTGCCATTCATTACCGATTGCCTATGCCCAACCGCGGGTAAAATGAGTTGAGAGTGTGGTGATCGCAATGGCCCGGGCCGAAAAGAAGCATGTAATTGAAGCGATCAAGAATCTGGGCGGCAGAGTCACGGTTGCGGATATTGCGTCCAAAACCGGTCTTTCGCTTCAGACGGCGACAGCCGAACTCAATGCGATAGCGCTGGAGACGCAAGGCGCTCTTGAAGTCTCGGACACGGGAGTCATTGTCTATCGATTCGCGCCGGGTTTTCAGGCGGCATACATTGCTCGCGGCTTGAAAGGTGCATTGAAATCAGTGTTCGACGTCGTTTTCAGTGCCGGATTTTTCCTGCTGCGCATTTCATTCGGATTGATGCTGATTTTGTCACTGCTGGCCATCGTCTTTCTTTTTGTGCTCGTCATAATGGCGGTCATCGCCGGTCTTTCCGGAGACTCGGACGGTGGCGGCGGCGACTTCGACATTCCTGTCTTTAGCGGCGGCATTGACTTCATCGATTTTTCTTGCTTGTGGGATTGTTTTTACTGGTCTTACCAGCCGTACTACTATGGCTATTACTCATCCGGCAGTCCCGCTGGAATTGGTTCTCAGCCCGTATCCACTATGTATCCGCTCGTTCAAGAGAAGCCCGCACCCAGGAGCAGCTTTTTTCTTGAGTGTTTCTCGTTTTTGTTTGGAGACGGCAATCCCAATCCTAATCTCGAGGACTTGAAGTGGAAAATGGTGGCGGAAGTAATATCGCGCAATGGCGGCGTGGTCACATCCGAGCAACTGGCACCGTATACGGGTGCGGATCCGACCAGTGAGGATGGCGTTCTGCCCGTATTGGTGCGCTTCGAGGGCAGTCCTGAAGTCACCGATACCGGCAACATAGTCTATGTTTTCCCTTCGCTTCAGGCAACCGCCAGCACAAACCACCAGAAATTTGAAGTGCCGCCGTACCTGGAAGAGCGCGAGTGGAAGTTCAGTGTCTATGAAGTAGTGCCAATCATGAAGATTGTCTGCTTAGCCAGCTTGAACTTGTGGGGAAGCTGGTGGTTGTTCAAGCACATTTCCACCTATGTCGTCTTGCAGCACTTCACTGTCCTCATTGATATCCTTCTCGGCTATGGCGTGTTGTTTCTCGCCATACCTGTGGTGCGCGCTCTCGTCATTGGTGTATTGAATGTTTATATCAATGAGCGCAACACAAAACGGTCTCAGGCTTATGAGAGCTTGTGTAGCCCTTCGCCCGCATTGGCGGCAAAGCTCGGGGAAGCCAAAAGGTATGCTGTTAGGCGCACTTATGTGCGCGCTGATCAAATCGCATACACCTCAGACAAAGATCTCCTGGAGCAACAATTTGGAGATGGTTCTTTGCCAATACGGCTGTCTGAGCGCTCTTTGCAGCAACAGAATGGAACTTCCTCTTTGACACAAAGCTCGGGAGACAATCCGACGCTTCAACCTTCATTTGACACCCTGTCCATCGCAGAAAGTAGCGGCGGCTATGGACAGGTTTCAAATGGATCAGCCGTGCCTCTCGACGATCCGCAGGAGGCTCAACCGGATGCGGTGATTGAGTCAGAAGAGCTGGTAGAGGGTGAGGTTATCCAACAACGGAGAAACATTCGCAGTTTGCGAGATACTCTGGAGAAGAGAGACAAGCGATAAGTAGGGAGGCTGTCATGTCCATCAGCCCCATTTTCGGACCGGTCGGATTGATTGGCAGAATGGAGCGACATGCCATCATAGATGGTGCCCGGAGAAACGCACCAGCACGGTGCCAGAAACGCACCTCCAATGGTGCCGGAGAAACGCACCTCCGCCATGGGAATTGTGAGTCATTTTCCAACAGATGCGTTGGAAGGAGAACTCTGAAAGGCTCAACAGCACAGCAGTTTGCGCAATGATCCGTAAGATTTCGCCCCTAGTGCACCCAGCTTCTTTTTGATGTGGAAGAATGAAAGTGGAATTAACCGGCTTTCACTTCAATTTGTATCATCCTTGAGCAAATTCTGCCCACTGGCTGACGTGCGGAGGGGTTCGGCGTAAGCACAGTTTGTGGCGCGAGCGCCAACATCCAGTCCTACACTTCGCGCGAGGAGAGAAGCATATGAACGAGCGAAATCATGATCACAACCATTCACCTGCTCCGTCTGCCCGTTCCCAGTCAGCGCTCAGCATTTGCTTTAGTTGTCTCGACTGGCTGCAAGACGCAGTTGCACCCAAAAGGCGCCTCGAATCCTTGCACATGCAAGATGGTTCCGGTCCAGAAATTCTCGTCAGTGAGTCAGACAATGTCTTATGTGATGACCTGCTTACAGAGGATCGAATCGAACACGATAGAACGGCATTTGATGTTGGCCTTGCACATTGGTGCAGTGTGAGAGAGGCTGCGGAGCCTGAACTTAAGGAGCGCGCTGAGAATAGGATCAGTGCGCAGGAAGATTTTGTCTCGCAGGAGGATTTTGCCGCGGAGGAAGAGTTTGCTGCGCAGGAAGAGTTTGCCGCGCGGTCGGACAGCATCGAAGATAGTGTCGTTGAAGGTGCAGCGGCGAAGGACACAACCAACGGCTCACATCAACAATTGTCTGACCTCTGGATGGCGGACATTGAATTGAGAGCAGCGAAGAGAGAAACCACCAGGCAGCTCGAGCCCACGCTCGTCAATGAATTGATGTCGAGGCAGATCAATTCTCCAAAGGACCAAACGCAACTCACTGAGAGCGCGGGTTTGGCTGATGGATGGGGTAGTTTTTGCTCTATGCTGAGACCGGAGCAACAGCCAGGCGGAAGAAAGACATTGAATCTCGATTTTGGATTGCCTCTTTCCATGTCGGTGAGAGAAGAAATTTCACTTACCGGGCACACGATCGGCTGCACATTGCGCGCCCATCGATATGCATTACGCTTTGGCTCCTACCGCGTAGCCACAGATCGAAATTCATACTATCTTAAGACGATTGAGGAAATCGTGCGCAGTACTGATTCGGCAGAACACCTGAGCGCAGCCGCTGGAAGCAACGATCGTTGCGTGCGAACTGCAGCCGCCGCAAACTCATATCTGCCTGTTCCACTTATGTGGGAGCTCGCTTTCGACCCTGAACCATCTGTCAGGCTTGCTCTGGCAAGAAACAAACACACGCCTGTGGAAATCTTGAGCATACTTGCCGAGGATACCTCGAAAGATGTAGCAAACACTGCCTGCAGCTTGCTTGCGCGGTTGTTTGGACAAACGTTTGTCGAGGTGAAGTATCGACATTGACAGCGTCCCAATTATGTTTATATGACATAACTCCTCGTCACATCGCAGCTCTTCCCTGGCGGTGTTTATTCGCTGAAAGTTCAATTTGGGCTGCGTAAAAGCAGGTCGACGGATTTAGATCGCTGCCGCCCCAATTAAGATATGGCAGCCTGAGAGCAAGAAGCGCACGAGATTTTGCCGTTATCTCATCTTTCACAATGAGAAAAAACGCTTAAAGAAATTGGCGGTCGGCGGGCACCCTGTGGTAACCTATTTATTGACTGACCGTTCGGTCAATGATTGTGGGGGAGCAAGCTTAATGAGAACCACTACGATGTCACCGCAGAAGAATGTTTCCAATCCAAAGACGACAAAGAATGGCGATCAATCCATCAATGAATGCGATGTGACTCCGCCGCCCACCCGGCATGACCGTATGCCCGATCCTCAAGAGTTGCTCCTCAATGCTGAAATTGCACCGGCAATTACGGACAAGCTCAACATTTTTCCTTTCGACTGGCGCGTCGAGACACCGCGCTTGATGGAGATTTACGAGAACTCCCGAGACCCGGGTTGGTCGCCCAGCAAATTGCCCTGGGATACGCTCGATGTCGAGAGCATGACCCTCGACCAGCGCTATGCCATCGCCTACTGGTGGGCATTGCTTTCCGTGTTTGACGCCTCTGGTCCTGCAGTATTTGCTCGTGCCATGATCCATGCCTATGAAGTGCATGAGGAAGACGCAATCCGGAAGTGCTTCTTCTCAGTCACCCGCGATGAAATGAACCACGAAGAAGTGTGCGGCAAAGCAATTACAAAGCTCACACCTGGTGGGCCTCTTGGTTATGAACCGCAGACGGTATTGGGCAAATTGGCGCGCAACAATATCGAATGGCTGTATCACAACGGCGCGCGCTACTGGAACGGCTACAAACGGGCGGTTGAGTATTATCCGATGCCGATACTGTTCAGCTCGTTCTTATTTGGTGAAGTGGCCTCATCCACGCTCTTCCACAGCATGTATGAGAGCACCGACATACCCGTCTTCAAAGAAGCGTTTCGCAATATCGGTCGCGATGAAGGTCGCCATCTGAGCTTCTGCCTCGCGCTCTTGAAAGAGGTTTTGCCTAAGCTCACCCAGGAAGAAAGAGACACAGTAACAAAGCAATTCAGAGCCGGATTCGTCTTTCTTTCCGGCATTCTCTTCGAGCCGCCGGAAGAGTTCTGGCATTTGCCGCCAAACTTCCTTACCGTGCAACGCATGCTGGAGGAAAAGGCGCGTGAAGCCGGCTTTGGAATTTTGACGCTGGACAAGCGCCGGGAAAATTGGCGCACTGCTGTTGTGCGTCTGAAGACCATTGTGGAGCCGTATGGGGTTAAATTCCCCGCCCTTCCTGAAATTGATGTAGACGGCGAGACTGTGGCCTTTGACCCGGAGAAGATTGTTCCCATCTTCTGACGGCGCTTTCTGTTCGCTGGTGGTGTCTGCATTCATTAGCGATCAAGAGCGATCAGAGTTGGTGTCCAAGATCGAAGTTAAGAAGGCTGGTCCCGGCATAATGGAACAACTTTTGTCTCGTTGCCAGGGGACCGCCGGGAGTGACTCCTTCATGGTGAGAACGCGAGCCGAAAATTACGTCGAACGACAACAGGGCATCCGTGATGGAGCGGCTGCAATGTTTGCAGACAAAGGCTTCAATGGCACTTCCATTGCGGCTATCGCGGAGCATTGCGGTGTTTCAAAAGCGCTTCTCTATCACTACTACTCATCAAAAGAAGCGCTTCTTTTCGACATGCTCTTATCGCACTGCCAACTCTTAGTGGAAACAGCAGAGAATGCGGTGAAAAACTCGGACTCTCCTGATGAGCAGCTTAAGAGTCTTGTTCGGGCCCTCATGCACCTTTACAGCAGCTCGCGGGACAAGCACGTCGTATTATTGAACGATTTGCATTGCTTGCCCCTTGAGCAGCAGAAGCAGATAAAGGAATTAGAGCGAAGAGTTTTGCAGGTAATCAAGAATGTTCTCGTCGAGCTGAGGCCGGATCTCAACGCGTCCGCTATCACATCGCTCACCATGTTCCTTATGGGTGCGGTCAACTGGACGTATACTTGGTTCAAGCCTGATGGCGCGATTTCACCGAAGGAATTCGCAGATCTGGCCACAACCGTTTTCCTCAACGGCGTCAGTTCTCAACGGGCGAAAATCTGAGCGGGCGCTATTCGTCCGTGGTTGCGTCAGGCATTGTTTGTGCGTCATCGCGCACGGTCAGCCAATTTTCATGGCGTCGAGAATATCCCACACTTCTGTTGGTTCGATTGGCTGGCGAAGGCTTTTCAGCACGCTTGTGCATTCTGCAAGGTCGAGTTTCGCAGTCTTACCGGACGAGTAATGGGAAAGCGTCACCACCTCTGGTGACCCTTCCAGCGCCACCACTTTGATAGCGCCGCCATTTCGACCGAAGAGACGTTGCAGCTCTGCGCTCACTGCGGGAGCCACGCTTGTGCTTTCCTGCTGCGTTTGTCCGGTGCTTTCATTGGCCTGCTGCAGAGCAGCAAGAAGCTTGATCGCGTGGTTTATGTACGCATCCACTTCCCCGGCTGGCACTGCCGCAAGAATTACACTTACCTCATCGTCGGGAGAAAACTCAATGCGATCGGCAGTCATGTGAGGTGATCCTTTCCAAGCACTCAAAGTCAGCGCTGCAACAATCCAACTTTGTTAGAGTACCAGCTTGGCGATTGTAATTCGATGCTGGTGAGCTCAACCATTCCACCATGAGAAGAACCTTGGTCGTGCAAGCCTCAGACATGGATGTCCGGCGCCTTCGACCGTTGGGGAAAAGTGCCGAAAATCTGACTGCAGCCCATCTAACGCACGCTTCCCAAAGTTCCATCAACCTTGATTACGCTGGGCTCTGGCTTTCTTGTTTTCAGCGGGAAGAACAATTACAAACGTTGCTCCGGCACCCGCATCATCCACCAAAGTCAATTCGCCGCCGCATGCAACTACAATCTCGCGGCTGAGATAAAGGCCAAGACCCGTTCCCGAGCTCACTTCCTTTCCCCGCGCGCCCTGACTGAAGGGCTGGAAGAGCCTCTTACGCTCCTCCGGCCCGATGCCGCACCCTTGATCTCGCACGCTGATTTTTACGCGCCCGTTTACTTGCTCTGCGGCAATGGCTATGGTTGAGCCATTGGGGCTGAATTTGATCGCGTTCTGCACGAGGTTGCTGACCACGTGACCGATTGCTTTTGCATCGGCATAGGCAAGCAAAGGTTGTGCCAGCGACGGCTCAATTATCTCTATGTTTTTAGCGTCGGCAATTTGTTTCAACTCGCGGCGGCATTTATCCAGCACTTGACGGATATCCATTTGCTCCAGCTTCAACATTGGGGTGTCGGCAACAATGCTGTCTGAATTGCGTGGCGTGCCGAAAGCGATTGAACGTTTGACGGCTTCCTCATCATCTCTGCTGCTGAACATGATAATGCGCGATGATTTAAGCCGAGATTTGATCTGCCTGGTTGCCTCCACACCGTCGACGCCGAGCATCGATACGTCCATCAAGATGACATCCGGTTTGCAGGAATCAACCAGAGCGATTGCCGAAGCCCCGTCGCTAGCCTCTCCGACGACTTCCATACCGTGCTGGCTCTCGAGCAGCATGCGAATGCCCACCCGAGTGAGCTGGTGATCGTCAACAAGCATAATGCGCAATTTGTCGCTCATCCACGGACTGGAGTGCGGATTCGCCTTTGGATAAATAGACACACAAGCAAGCGGACAAAGACCCTAATACATAAATATAGAGCATGGCGGTAAGGTTGTGCAAGTAAAGTCAGCGCGTTTTCAAATCTGGATTTACTTCGGAAAAAATCATATCTGTCCGCTCAAAAATCGCCCGAATGAGGGATTGCATTTTTTCTTGGTTTCTGGAAAGGCTCTCTTGTCATGGTTTCTCAGACGATCCATCACATTAAATTTGAGCCCTCTGATCATCGAGATGAAGTGTATGGCACCGAGAGCGGTGCGCGCCAGCGAACGCGATTCGCCACTAAATGCGATGCGGTGCGCGCCACTAAATGCGATGCGCTCCAAGGATGTGATCTCACGACCAAATGTGATGCTTACCACCAACTGCGATGCTGACAGGGTCGAGCCTCTCAGGCAATGCGGTCAAGGACCCGGATGTGCTTTCCTGGTATCCGGTCATGGTGTGAAGGTACGTGCCGAAGAAGGACGCGCGCTGGCTGAGTTAGCCAGCAACTTTTCAACTTCCGCGCTCTCAATTTCTTTGGATTGCCTGCCCGAATGAGAAGAAGCAGCAGTGCCTGCGACTGTCGGGTCGAGACCACGCCGGGTAAGGTGAAAGCTGTGCTTACATCAGCGACTTCATGATTTCGTCGAGCGCTTCTTTGGGCGGGCGAAGCTGCGGCTCTTTCAAGTTGACCAGCGGCTCGTCGACCATGTGCATGATGTCGGCGAAGTTTTCCTTCTTTTCATTGATGTAGAGCAATCCTGTGAGAAACTGCTTTTCTTCATTCGCCCTGGCAATCGTCGTGACGGCGCCGAGCTTGTCTGTCGGATCATAGTCTCGCTCCGTCTTCTTCAAGCGCAAGTGAGAGCCGTCGTGCAGCACCACGTCATGAACAGTTCCTGGATCGTAATCGACCGTGATCTGTTCATAGAAAGGAATGTAACCCAGCTCATGGAGCGGGGTTTCCATTTCTTTTGCGTATTTGTAGCTCTTCGTCGAGCCCTCGTGATTGTTGAAGGTGACGCACGGGCTGATGACGTCGAGAACGGCTGTTCCCTTATACGATGCTGCCGCCTTCAGCAAGGCCACGAGCTGTTTGGGATCGCCGGCAAATGAGCGCGCTACGAATCCGCAGCCCAATTCGATCGCCAGACCGCACAGATCGATCGGCGGCAGTTCGTTGAGCACGCCGGTTTTGAGTGCCGAGCCCAGATCCGCGGTGGCGGAGAATTGCCCTTTGGTCAATCCATAAACGCCATTGTTTTCGATGATGTAAATGATGGGCACGTTGCGGCGCACCAGGTGGCAAAACTGGCCGAGACCGATGCTGGCCGTGTCTCCGTCGCCGCTGACGCCAATCATCAGTAAGTCGCGATTGGCGATATTGACGCCTGTCGCCACGGACGGCATTCTGCCGTGCACGGCATTGAATCCGTGCGAGCGGTTAAGGAAATAAGCGGGCGTTTTGCTGGAGCAGCCGATGCCGCTTAACTTTGCGACCTGATGAGGTTCTACACCAAGCTCGAAAAATGCTTTGATGATCTGACTTGTGATGGCGTCGTGACCGCAACCATCGCAGAGAGTCGAGGGCGAGCCTTTGTAATCGGCCAGCGTCAATCCGATCCGGTTGGTGTTGGGAGTGGGAGCGCCCTGTGGTTTTTGCGTTGATGTGACCATGTCTGTTTTTACCTCTCCTGCTCCATGATTGCGTCCGTGATGAATTGGGCGTCAATCGGAAGCCCGTTGTAATGCCTTACAGAGCGGATCTTCATTGAATGCTCGGGCAATTCGCAGCGAATCAAATCGCGCATCTGCCCGTCTCTATTTTGCTCGACTACATAAACGCGCTCATGCGTTTCGACAAAGCGTCCGAGCTCTTCCGTGAAGGGCAGCGCTCTCAAGCGCAGGTAACTGGTGGAAAGATTCTTCACCTGCAATTGATCGCGGCTTTCCTCGATGGCGAAGTGCGACGAGCCGAAGCCGATGATGCCGACTTTCGCTTCTTTCTTGACGTCGACAATTGGTTTGGGCACATACTTCTTCGCTGTCTCGAATTTCCTGGACAGCCGATTCATGAGGTTGACATAATCGTCAGGACGCTCGGTGTAGCCGGCTTTCTCATTATGTCCGCTGCCGCGAGTGAAATAAGCGGCTAGGTCATGCTTAGTTCCCGGCAGGGTGCGATAGGGAATGCCGTCGCCATCGACATCGCGATAGCGCTCGAATTTGCCCAGCTTCTCCAGCATCTCAGCAGAGAGCACTTTGCCCCTGTCCATTGGTGTTGTCGGATACTTGAAAGGATCAGCCATCCAGTTGTTCATGCCCAGGTCCAGATCGCTCAGCACGAATACTGGAGTTTGGAAACGCTCGGCAAGATCGAAAGACTGCACGGCCATTTCGTAGCATTCTTCCACGGAGCCCGGGAAAAGAACAATGTGCTTCGTGTCTCCATGCGAGAGGTAGAAGGCGCTTGTGACGTCTGCCTGCGATGTGCGGGTGGGCATGCCGGTGGAAGGCCCCACTCGTTGAATGTCGAAAATGACGACTGGAATTTCCGTGAAGTAACCATAGCCGGTGAATTCGGCCATCAACGAAATGCCCGGTCCGGAAGTGGAGGTCATGGATCGCGCGCCGGCCCAGCCGGCTCCCAGAGCCATGCCCAGGGCCGCAAGCTCGTCTTCCGCCTGCACGATGGCGAATGTCGCTTTCTTCGCCTCCTTGTCGATGCGATACTTCTTCATGTATTCGATGAGCGTCTCGCAGAGGCTCGAGGAAGGAGTGATCGGATACCACGTTGCCACTTGCACGCCGGCAAACATACAGCCCAGCGCGCAGGCGGCGTTGCCATCAATAATGATTTTTCCTGCAGTTTTGTTGAGCGGCTCCAGGTAGAAGGGATCATCTTTCTTGAGATTCTCCTTCGACCAGTCGCGCCCGATCTTGACAGCGCCCAGGTTGAGATCGACGGCCTTTTCTTTTCCTTTGAATTGACGGCGAATTGCTTCCTCAATTTGCTTGTCGTCGATGTCGAGCAAATCAGCTACTATGCCCACATAAATCATGTTGGTCAGCAATTTGCGCAATTTGATGTTTTCCGTTGCGCGGGCAGCCAGCTCGGAAAACGGAACCTGATAGTGTTTGACGTCGCTGCGCACTTCGGCGAGCTTGAGCTCCACCGGGCTTATGCATACGGCGCCGGGCTTGAGAGCCTTGACGTCCTCGATTGCCGTCTGCGGATTCATCGCCACCAGAATATCGATTTCCTTTTTGCGGGCAATGTATCCGTCTTTGTTGACGCGAATTGTGAACCATGTGGGTAAACCGGCAATATTGGACGGGAAGAGGTTTTTCCCGCTGACAGGAATGCCCATCTGGAAGATCGAGCGCATGAGCACCGTATTTGAAGATTGGCTTCCGGAACCGTTTACCGTCGCTACTTCGATCGAAAAATCATTGATAATGCGCCCACTTTCGACTTTCTGGGCGGCATTGGCAGCAAGTGTTTTCACAGTCAGATACCCTGTTCGAACGCAGATACACTAAAAGTTTAACGCCCGCGGCTCATCAGGCGCTTTCAATACAAAGATTCATAAGGATCTATTTTTTCTTTGCGCTTGCTTCCTGGTAATCAAGGGCTCCTGACTTTTCCGACTCGGCCACGTGCACATCGAGAAGATAGGGTCCCGGTGTCTCGAACATGTGCTGCAGCGCCGGCTCCAGCTCGGCCATGATGCTGATTTGCGCCGAGGGGACTCGCATAGAGGAGGCCAGCTCCGCAAAAGCCACCGGCGGGTTGTCAAGTTGAATTCGTTGCGGTGTGCCGGGGGTGGTTAAGAGCTGGAGATTGAACGAGCTCTTGCCCTGGTTGTTGACAATGACGAATTTGGTGTGCAGTCCATAATGCGAGGCAGACCAGAGTGACTGCGGGTAATAAAGTGCAGACTGGTCGGAGGTGAGGCAAACGACCACATGGTCGGGGCTTGCCCATTGAATGCCGAGGCTCGCGCCCACGCCATAGCCTGAAACTCCCGAATTCATCGAGAAGTAGGAAGAGCTTGACTCGAGGCTGAGGATTTGAACCGGATCGCAGCGGTCGTTGACCAGATCGTTTACGACGACGGACTTTTGCGGGCGAATGGCATCGATGAGGCGCAGCAGCCAGATTAGCGAGATTGGGGCGCTCGAGCCGGGGTAAGTGATGGACTCTTCGAAATCCTGTTTTTCTTGCGATATCTGAGCTATAGTCGCCTCGGCTCTCAGTTTGGCTGTTTCCAGCCATTGGTTGTTGGCCACCAGTTGAATCTCCGCCCGAATGCGGGACAGCGTTTCTGCGATATCGGCGCAGGCGGACATCTGGCAGGGCAGAGTGCGACCCGCTAAGCCCGGTTCGATATTGATTTGAATGACGGAAGCTGATGACGGGATTAGCGACGGCTCATGAACACGTGCCGGAATGCGGGTTTGCATGCCAAGCACGAGCACGACGTCATAATCTTCCAGGCGCTTGCTGGCTTCGTTGAGATCGATAGGCAACACGCCTGCAAATTGCGGGTGCCGGTTGGGGAAGTTGATGCCCGTGGGCATCGGCTCTGAAAAGGCCGGGCACCCCAAAACCTCGATCAAGCTCACCGCCTCCCGGCGTGCTTTGTACTGGGAGACTTCATTGCCCAGGATAACGCACGGATTCTGGGCAGCAACGAGCGCTTTGGCCGCCTTCTTGAGGAAGTTCGTATCGGCGCCTCCTAACGGGCTTGATTGAGGTGGATTTATCGGTCTTCCTGCGGAAGGCTTGAGCAGAATATTGTGCGGCAGGGACAGCATCACCGGGCCCTTCGGTGGCGAAAGCGCTTCGTGAAAAGCTCGTCTCACCAGGCGAGGAATTTCGGCGGCGGTTCGCAGCTCACATGACCATTTGCACAATGGCCGCGCAATTTCTGTGAGATCTCCAGACAGCGGCGGCTCGTCGCTCAAGATCTGGCTGTCCTGTTGGTCGACAAGAACAATCAACGGGATGCGAGCTCTCATCGCGGAATACATGCTGGGCAATGCGCTTGTCAGTCCCGGCGCCGCCAGTAGTGCAAGGACGCCTGGCCGCGCTGATGCCTGCGAATAGCCGATCGCCATCGCCCCGGCGATTTCATCATGCAAAGCGGACAGGAAGTGAATATCCGAGCGGAGCTCATATGTGGCCGTCACCACTGGTGATTCTGCAGAAGCAAGGCTGCCGAAAATGAAACGTGTTCCCTCGGCCGTAAGCTGGTCGAGTAGTAAATGGCTTGCCAGGTAATCAGACATCAGGGCCGCTCCCCGCTATAGTAAACGCGTTCTCTATTATCCCTTTAGTAGCGCCGCCACACAATGACTGGACCGAAAGAGCTTTATGGATCGCTGTCATTCGCTGTCCAAAAGTCATGTTGTTGCATGGAATCGCATGAGCTGTCAGGAGAGCGCTTCTTTGAAACTGGAGCCCTGCGCGGGGTTGGATGAGCTCATTGCCCGGAGTCCGTTTGCAGCTTTCACCCGATGCCGTGCTTGCGTCATTGAAACCGGCTGCCATCGAATAAGGTGAGTGTTGAGGAGAGGGCTTTTTGAACCATCGTCAGCGCCATGAATCTGGCGAGCGGTCGGTGGTTAGAGATGGTCGAGCTCCAGGATCGGGCAGGGGTTGACCGATTGGAAAGCGCGAGTTTCAGGATTGAAGCAAAGAATCATGCCCCTTCCCCATCCCCGCTCGTAATAATTGAGCTGTCCCGAGAAACCATTTGCTTGAAGCTCTCTGAGGGCATCGAGGCGAGCCAATCTCTTGAGAGAGTAGGAGGGAGCGAAGTCGCGTGCATTGGCTTCCCAACCGCGAATTCTCGTTATTCCATCGGCGCGCGCCTTCAACAGCAGCGTTTGCCACAAAACCTCGCGTGTCTCGCCGCTGCCTATCACCTCGAGGATCCTCAATGTCGCTCCTGCGCACTCTGTTATGGCATAGCCGATGGTCGAATGATTAATCGCGGCGAAAGTAATCTGCAGGCACGGCCACGACAGTCTCGAATAGGCATTCAGAAATTGCTCTTTCGATAATTTGAAATCCCAGTAATGGTGCGTTCTTTTGAAGCCGTAAGGGGCGCTGCGAAGCCACCGCCCATAGTGCGCAGCTGCTCGTGCAATGTGTTTCCTTTCCAGAGGCACAGTCTCGGCCTCGACTTTGCCCAGCCAGCTTTCAAATGAGAGATTTGCAGGGACGGGTTCGCAGTCGGCATCCTTTAGCGGATGCGCTCTTGGAATGTAAGCGTAAACATCGGTGCTGCCGAGCTCATCGAAGCCGAACTGCAAATAAAACGAGTCGCCGATGTCGGAGAAGAGAAGCAAGCCGTCGTAGCCTTCTTTTTGAGTGCAAACAATAATCTCTTGCATCAATTCGGTGGCATAACCGAGCCCCCGCTCCGCTTCTTGCGTGTAGACAGCGCCGATGCCGCCGAAGCGATAGTCATGTCCCCGGCTGGAGATGGTCACTTCGTACAGTTTGCAGCTGGTTACGATCTTGTTGCCGCGGCGCAAGACGAGATATCGCAAATGTCTTCTTGCCCAGGGATGTGTGGTTTGCCGGTATAGATGCTCGCGATAGCGTTCCGGCGTCAATCCTGGCGACCAGATACGATATGTTTCGCGGAAAACCGGCAGCAGATCTTGCCATTCCGCAGTTTCCAGTGCCATGACCGCCCTTTCCCAAACACCTGAAGTCAATTGTAACTGCCCGCGGTAGAATGTTAGGTTTTGGTGAGTGTCCTTAACTGGAGCGCGGTGATGAGCCCTGTCGGGAGCAATTCTTACAAGAAAGAGCGCTTGACTGCTTATCTGGGGCACATAGTTAATCCTCTCAGTGACTCGCTGTACGAGGAATGGCTGGATGGCGCGCTCATTGTCGACGGCAATGGACGCATTGTGGACGTGGGAGCGTGGGCCGCTCTCAAAAAGACATATGCGGCTGTCGATGAAATTTATGACTACGAGCGGCGGCTCATATTTCCGGGCTTTGTCGATCTGCACATCCATCTGCCGCAAGTTACTCAAGTGGGCAAATCGGGCGATACCCTCTTAGGCTGGCTGGAGAAGTATATTTTTCCTGCTGAGTCTCGTTTCAGCGAGCCTCAGCATGCCAGACAGATTGCCAATTGGTTTTTTGACGAGCTGCCGCGCAACGGCACTACGCTGGCCGTGGTTTTTACCACAATTCACGAGGAAGCTGCGGACATCGCCTTTGAAGTGGCGGCCCATAAAGGCAATCGCGTCGTCATGGGCAAAGTGATGATGGATCGCCATTCTCCGCCTTCTTTGAGCGAGGAGCTGTCTCAGTCCCTCAAATCTTCTGCCAAACTGGCCGAGCGCTGGCATGGTTATGACGATAATCGCATTCAATATGCGTTCACGCCTCGCTTTGCTATCACCTCTTCCGACGACATGCTGAGAGAGACCGGAAAGCTGTGGCGAAATTATCCGGGAACTTTCGTGCACACGCATCTTGCCGAATCGAAAGAAGAAGTGCGTTCGGTGGCTGAGTTGTTTCCGCGCTCGAGAAGCTATTTGGACGTTTACGATCAGGCTGGGCTGGTGGGGGAGCGCAGTGTTTTTGCCCATGCCATTCATATTGATGACACCGATCTGGCAGTGCTGTCCCGCTCGAAGAGCGCTCTTGCCTATTGCCCGAGCTCGAACTTCTTTTTGAAAAGCGGCATCTTTCCGATTGCACGAGTCAAGGACAAGGGGGTGCAATTCGGGCTGGGGTCGGATGTGGCGGCTGGACCGTCAATGTGCTTATTCGGCGTCATGAAAGATGCCAACTTCATTCAGCCCGAAATCTGGATTTCACCGGCCGAGCTGCTCTACTATGCCACTATAGGCGGTGCGCGAGCGCTCAAGCTCGATCATAAAGTGGGCAGTCTTGAACGAGGCAAGGAAGCGGATTTTGTCATCGTCAACCCCAACAATCGGTCGGCTGTTCCGGGAAATATTCTCAATCATCCAACGGATGAGATTCTGTCTGTGCTTGTCTTTATGGGTGATGATCGCATGATAGAAGGAACTTACGTCAGGGGAAAAGCGATTTATGAGAGGGAGGATTCCCCGGCAAAGAAGACATTGCAGAAGAAGCCGGCACTTCAATAGCTCGGCATCAATCGGCTCGCTGGTGAGAAGGTGGTTCGTTAAATAGAAGGTAACGACATGACGATGGAAACAGCAACAAAAATTCGAGAAATCTATTCGGCCGAGCAAATCCAGGATCGGATTCGCCAGTTGGGAGCGGAAGTGAGCAAGGATTTTCGGGATCTGGAAAGGCCGGTGGTGATAGGCGTGATGAAAGGCGCCTTTTGTTTTCTTGCCGATCTCGTTCGCAACATCAAAACTGAATCACCGCTGCAAATTGAGTTCGTTCGCCTTTCAAGCTATGGCAGCGCGACGGAAAGCTCCGGCCATGTGCAGACGCCCTACCTCGATCTGCCGAATATCAAGAGAAGGAACATTCTTGTCGTTGAGGACATCATTGACTCGGGAAGAACGGCCAAGTTCTTCATGGACTATTTGAGGGACCAATTTGATCCAACTACATTAAAGCTCGCTGCTTTCCTCGACAAACCATCCCGCCGCGTGGCTCAGATTAACCCCAACTACGTAGGCTTCACCATCAGCGATTTATTTGTGGTCGGTTATGGTCTGGATTATGCCGAGCATTACAGGGAATTGCCTTTCCTCGGTGAGATGTGCAATTTGCCGCCCGAAGCGGAGCTCGGATAAAACCCGCGACGATTGGGTTAACTGGAGTGTTTGTCTCTGGGTTTAAGCCGCCTCGAGGTTACGATCAAAAAAACAGCACCGACGAGGTGGGCTAAACGGCCGAGCAATGAGGTAGAGTAGGTGTAGACAGTCAACTCGCGCACAGACGATGTCCGAGCCAGCACATGCGAAAAATGAGAGCCCAAAGGAAGATCGGCTGGAGCTTGCCGTCCGCCTCCTGCTGATTACAGTTATTGCTTTGCTGGCCGCCAACGTGCTTGTCCTGGCTGTCGGCAGCTTCTACAACGACAGGGCCTGCCAGAATATGCTCCGTCTTGCCGCTCGTGCCCGCATGGAGGGACGCGATCAAAGAGCGATTATGCGCGCGGCTTTCAACGAGCTGACCATGTACGGCGATGGCGGTTATTTCGTGCAGCATCCGCAATGCACGCAATTCATCATGCAAAACACAGGCACAGAGAGCATATTGCAGGTTCAAACGGCAACCAATGTGCGTTTGCCGGCGCCCATTTTCGTTGCCGAGGGGCTCAAGGACAACGGCTGTATCGTCCTTTATAAGACGTACAAATCAACTTTCAAAAACGGCTCCTCGAGCACGGAGTAATGTCCAACAGCATTGTTGGAATTCTCCGCTCCACCCGTGGTGCCAAATGTCATGTGTTGAGATCGGCTGAAAGCCAGTGCTGATGCCGTGTTCCCACTTGTGACGGATAATTTACTATAAATTGCTGAATGTAAAACCTGCGAAAAATCGATCCGACTTTGACTATAAATCAGTGGGGGATAACTTATAGGCTGGTGCCCCTTATATTGCAGCTATTCAAGAGCATTTGAGCTGCCATTACATTTTTGCGGGCGGCGTTATCAAGAAGCCGGGATGTCGCCCAAATTGACAACCACTCCTGGAGGCTTGCCGATTTTGCTCGCACCGTGCACAATGCCAACCGTCGAGCATTCGTGATGCCATCGCCATTGAGACATCTCTTTTATCCCGTTATTAAGCCAATTTATGTCAGGACACGAATTTATAACCATTGCGCCGGTGATGCGGTTAGTATCGGATACGGTGCAAGGAGGAGTTGAATGAACAAACAGACCACCATCTCTCTATTAAGCGTCCTTATCGCCGGCACTGCCGTTGCCTCGATATCTGCTTGCGCGGAGGCTAGACAGACATCTGTTCCATCGGTCCATAAGCTGACGAGGACGCAAAAGCTGCTGAAAGCCAAAATCGAAAGCGACATGGCTAAAGCCGACGGTTTGATGCTCAATGGCAAATTTGCTCTTGCCGCCGATCTTTATCATCAAGCTCTCAATCGTGATCTGAGAAGCACCGAGGCCAGACTCGGCCTAGCCATGGCCCTGGGAAAGCAATTCAAGCTTGAAGCCGCAGACGAGCTGTTCAACGACGTCTTGATGCTCGACCCGCAGAATGCCAGAGCTCACGGCGGAAAGGCCATG